>JBFELT010000006.1:0-40318 GCA_041552015.1 Woeseiaceae bacterium | reverse complement strand
GCTGGTGCCCGTATGCCCTGTGCGAATCCCCAACGCCTGCGCCAGAGACCCGGGCCCCGCCAGCAGCGTCCGGTCGACCTGCGTTTTGCCGCGCCGGGCGAGAATTTCGTCAATACCTGCCAGCGGCAGCCCGGCACGGATTAGCACGGCAAGCGGATTCTCCGCGCCGCCCGCCACGACGTTGAACAGGTGGTGAATGCCGTAGCAGAGATACACGTACGCGATGCCGCCTTCCGCATACATCGGCTCGGTGCGCCGCGTGCGTCGCCCGCCATAGGCGTGGCTCGCCCGGTCTTCGACGCCGGCATAGGCCTCGGTCTCCGTAATGACAGCCCTGGTCAGGCATCCATCGATGTCCGAACACAAGACCTTGCCGAGCAAATCGCGGGCAACGACGAGGACATCGTCGCGCGTATAAAATTCTTTCTGCAGCTTGTCGAACACGATTTGCTCAGCGCCCATGACAAATAGTTTACAGTACACAGGATGGATGGTCCGGACTTCAAACGACTGCTCGCAATCCTGCTCCTGGTAGCGGCCGTTGGCGCGGGCTGGTATTTCCGGGACACGCTTCTGCCGAAGCGGGATGAGCCCGCCGTCAGGCTGCCCAAAGTGACATCTGACGATGCCGGCACGGACAAAGAGCCGAGATTTCCGGTCGCTCCTTATGAACCGCGGGCGGACACGCAGGTGGAACTGGTACCACTGCCGTCGCTCGACGACAGCGACAGCTATTTCCTGCTGGCACTGGTGGACGTTTTTGGCTCTGCGATAGAGCCGTTACTGGTGAATGAGGCCCTCATCGACAGATTTGTCGCGACGGTCGACAATCTGCCGCGCAACCACGTTGCGGAAAAGGTTCGGCCGGTCAGGCGTCTCGGCGGCGTATTTCGCGCCGACACGGCCGCTAGCGACGGACCGGTGTACCTGAGCACGGAAAACTTCCAGCGATACGACCGGCTGGTCAGCCGCATTACCTCAGCAGACCTCAATGCCGTGGTCGACACCTATCGTCGCTTCTATCCGCTGATGCAGCAGTCCTACGAGCGCCTCGGTTACCCGAACGCCTATTTCAACGACCGCGTTATCGAGGTTATCGATCACCTTCTCGATACACCGGAAGTGCAGGAACCCATTGAGCTGGTGCGACCGCACGTGCTTTACCAGTTTGCAGACCCCGGGCTCGAAGCACGGTCTAGTGGGCAGAAGCTGTTGCTGCGCATGGGCAGCGAGCACGTTGCGGTCATCAAGCGGATGCTGCGCGAGCTGCGCACACAGCTCGCGCAACGCCAGGCTGCCTTCTTACCGGCCGAAGCGAAACTCGATTCCGATAGAGATCACGTCGCTATTGATGCTGTCGAGTTCGTAGCGCGTCCAGTCGCCGACCAGCGAAAGGTTCGGCGTGACGTCGACCTTGGCGCCGCCGCCGAAGTAGGGGTTCTCATCGCTCGGTACGTCGATAGAGAAGCCGTCGATTTCCACGTCGGCGTCCCAGAAGAACACGCCGCCGCGGCCGTACAGTGAAACCTGCTCACTGAGTGGCAGGCCGAGTGTTCCACCGAGGGTCCAGCCATCAGCGGCGACTCTGGTGCGCGTCGAGAATGCGCCAAAATCGATAGTCTCCGAGAAGTTGCCGAAATCGTGGTAACCGGCCTCGATGCCGAAATAGTCGCCAAACTGAAAACCGCCGACGAGACGAAACGCGTTGGTGTCAGTGTCGACGTTGAGGCCGCTGAAGTCCTCGTCGAAATGCGACGAGCCGAAACTCGCGCCCAGGTAAGGGCCAAATTCGGCCTGGGCGATCGGTGCCATAAGCAGTGCAGCCAGCGCCAAGCCTGGCACCGTGTATTCGTGGTGTGTCATAGCTATCTCCTTCCAGCGTTGCATACGCCAACGGCGTTCCTGCGAGCATATTTAACGCCAGTGAAGCTGAAGCTACGCTGAAGAAGCCGAATGTCGCCAGGTCAGCGCCAGGCGATTCTTCTTGCGCATCGCCGTCGACAAGGGGATGAGCCGCCCTGGACGCTACGAGGCTGCATTGCTAGCTGCGGTCCTGATCTTTTTTCCGGACCGTGTTTTTCGCCAACAGTCTCGCGCGTTGTAACTGCCCGTTCATGTCCTTGAGCCATCGCCGCGCCCAGGCGAATTCCAGGCCGAGAATTGCGAGACCGAGGGGAATGACGAGCAGCGCGGGTCCCGGTAGCACGACCATCGCGAGCCCCACGACAAGCACCGACGCACCAACCAGCAGAATGACGGCTCTTCGCGCCTCGCGGTATGATGCGACAAGCAATCGCTCGATCTCTCCGGCCAGCGGCGACATCAGATTAGCCGTGTCCTTGTCCGCAAGTATCGATGCCAGGACTCCAACCGCGAGAATTCCGCCGATGATCGCCAGGGACACCAGGTTCGGTATCGGGAAATGGTGCAACAAGATCATCTTCACACCGATATAGCCCAGCAGGAAAACGAGACTCATCTTGAGGTAGCGGAATTTCTCCATGAGGCCGGCGAGCACGAAGTACAGGGAGCGGAGGCCGAGAATGGCGAAGATATTCGACGTAAATACGATGAAAGGGTCGCGTGTAATGGCAAAGATGGCCGGAATGGAATCGATGGCGAAGGTCACGTCACTGGCTTCAACCAGTATGAGCGCGAGAAAAAGCGGTGTCGCCGTACGTACGCCATCGATTTGAACGAAGAAATGGCTGCCGTGAAAATCCGGCGTAACCGGCCACACCCGCTTGACCAGCCGGATAACAATATTTTCGTTGGGAGCAAGGTTGTCATGGCGCACAACCAGCATATTCGCAGCCGAGTAGATAAGCAGCGCACCGAAAATGTAGACGAGCCACTCGAAACGTTCGAGTAGCGCGATGCCACCGAAAATCATGATGCCCCGCAGCACCACTGCGCCAAGGATGCCCCAGAAAAGTACCCGGTGCTGCTCCGCCAGTGGCACCTTGAAGTGCGCAAAAATCATCGCGATGACAAAGATATTGTCGATCGAGAGTGACTTCTCGACCAGGTAACCCGTGAAGAACTGAATAGCGGCCTCGGCGCCGCTGAGCTGATCGGTGTCCATGTCCCAGCCGGCCGGATTCAGCTCGTAGAGGTAGTAGACCCCAACATTGAAAACCAGGGCGAGCGCTACCCACACCGCCGTCCAGCCGAGTGCTTCGGGCAGGCTGATGACGTGCACCTTGCGATGAAACACGCCAAGGTCGAGTGCGACAATCAGCCCGATGAGCGCGAGGAAGCCAAACCAGACGAGTACGGTGATCGAGATCACAAATGGCCGCTCGCCAGAACGATGTCCGCATCGGAAAACCAGGCAACTGCTCGCTTGTCGCCGACGAATGACGACAAAAACTTACGACACCTTTTCACCGCGCCCCCAGAAATGATAGAAGCTAAACGGGTTTTCTTCGTGTACTTCGACTTCGAAACCCAGTGTGTGCAGCTCGTCAACAAATTCCTGCTTTCTGAACATCTGATCGTAAGGGTGATCCGTTATTTTTCTGAACGGTATCCCGATGCCGCGTTCCCAGGTCTCGAGCGAGAGATCCTCAAACAGGAACTCGCCACGGGGTTTCAAGGTCCTGTGCACTTCTGCAAGCGCGTCTTTCCAATTGGGTACGTGGTGGACGATCCCGAAATCGATGGCGAGATCGAAACTGGCGTCCTGAAAGTCGAGGCCTGCAACGTTGCCCTCTAGAAACGTGGCATTGCGCAGTGCATGCGCCTTCTTTCTGGCCCGCTGGATCATCCTTGGGTCCAAATCGATACCGACGTATCGCTCGGGACTAAACAAGTCGTAGATGATCCTGGCCCCGGTCCCCTGGCCGCAACCGATCTCCAGGACATCGCCAGCGTTTCCGGCTGAAAGCCGCTTTAGACGGGGAGCCTCATAGTGTCGCTGAACATACCCTCGCAACGGGTTGTTCATCGCCCAGTACTCGATCGAGTTCAACAGCATGGCGTTTCTCGCGCGGGGACTCCGCTCGTACCTCCCTATCTGCTTCGTTCGGCAGGATTCGCTGCCAGATCGATCACCCGCGACTCGCCGCGATTGCGGGGGTCCGATGCGGCCTGAATGGTGTCGCCGTCGTCGTAAATAATCTGCACGTCGCCGAAGTTCCAGATATCCATGGTCCTGTAGCCGCGGTCGCCAAGAAGGGAGATCGTTTCTTCCGGCAAGGGCGAATCCGGCTGCGTCAGGATGAGGTCCGGCGGAAGAAGCTGATGATGGAATCGTGCCGCGCCTATCGCTTCGAGCGGCGACATGCCGAAATCGAAGATATTGAGGATCGCCTGGAACACCGACGTAAAGATAGTTGATCCACCCGGAGTGCCCAGCACCATCGCCACCTCGCCATCGCGCAACAAGATGGTTGGTGTCATCGACGAGAGCATGCGTTTCCCGGGCTCTATTTCGTTTGCTTCATTGCCGACAACCCCGTAGGCATTCGGCACGCCTGCCTTGATGCTGAAGTCATCCATTTCGTTATTCAGAAGGAAGCCGCCGCCCGCCACCACCACTCCGCTGCCGAAGCCGAGATTCAGCGTGTAGGTATTCGATACGGCATTACCCCGGGAGTCGACGATTGAATAATGCGTCGTGTCATGCGTTTCCAGGCCTGTGCCGGCGCCGACGTTCATGGAGATAGCCTTGGGATCAATCTCCTGAGCGCGGCCGCGGATATAGTCGTCGCCGAGCAGTTCATCTACTCGCGACTCGACGAAATCCGGGTCACCGAGGTACTGCGCGCGGTCGGCAAATACGCGCTTTTCTATTTCGGCGACCAGGTGCACGTACTGCGCGGAATTGTGCGCCACACCCTCAAATTCGCGATCGATGTAGTCACGAATCTTCAACAGCTGGATCAGCGCGAAGCCACCGGAGCTGGGCAACGGCGCCGAGACCACGCGAAAGTCGCGCCAGTCCGCCTCGAGCGGTTCGCGCCAGACGGCCTTGTAGTTTGCGAGATCTTCCATCGTGACAAGACCGCCACCGCGCTGCATCTCGGCGACGATCAGCTCGGCCGTCTTGCCCCTGTAGAATTCTTCGACGCCGACCTCGGCGATTCGTTTGAGCGTCGCCGCCAGCTCAGCCTGTGTGAAGGTTTCACCACCCTTCATGTCGCCGAAATAGTCGGTGAAATTTGTCTTCTCCTCGACGCGCTCGAGCTCCGTGAGCATTCCGCCGCCGAGGTGTTCCGGTACCACGAAGCCCGCTTCTGCAAGATGCACCGCCGGCATCACGAGGTCGCGCCAGGCAAGGCTGCCAAAGCGCTGATGCGCCTGCCAGAATCCCGCGACGGTTCCCGGCACGCCCACGGAAAGATGTCCGACCAGGCTCAGCCCCTCGATCACGTCGCCGTTAACGTCCAGGAACATGTCACGGTCGGCCGCAGCGGGCGCCTTTTCGCGATAGTCGAGAAAGTAGTTCTTCCCTTCCATGCGAATCAGCATGAATCCACCGCCGCCGATGTTGCCAGCTTCGGGATAGGTCACGGCCAACGCCAGACCGGCCGCAATACCGGCGTCAACGGCGTTCCCACCGGCCTTCAATATTTGCTCGGCGACCTCGGCGCCATAGCGATCCGGCATTGCGACGGCCGCGGCCTTGAGTTCGACCGCCTGTTCTTCGATCGTCGGCGCTGCGCGCGGTGGCCCTTCGCTACGCGAGCACCCTGCGAGTACCGCCAGTAGAAAAAGCGAAAGGAGTTTGCCAGGTCTCGTCGTCGGCATGTCGGCAATCCGTTGTAAGAACACACGGATTGTTTCATGTCGCGGCCGTGTTGTCCTGTGCCCGTTGCATGCGATCGATCCGACGCCGCGACACCTGCAGGCGGGCGCTGACGCCGCAACCCCGCGGCTGCGTGCTGGCGCTGCTGATCCGGCGCCGGCAGCCCTGTTGCGCCTCTACGCGAGCATCATCTTGTTTGCCTGCACCAGCTGGTACCCCTTGTAGAGCAGATACAGACCGAGGGGCGTCAGCAGGAAGCCGATAAAGATCCCCAGCGTGGCGATACCAACGATCGTCACAATGATGGCCCAGGCCATCACGTACCAGGTGCTCATGCCATAGGTGATGCCGGTCTCGTCGTTGCGTACCAGGACGGCCTTGACGCCGCCGCTGGTATCGCTGCCAACCACCGTGGCGGGGTCGCCATCGGTCAGATCGATGCCCTTGGGGAGCTTCATCGATACCGGGCGTTTGCCAACGCGAAAATTGATGTGCTTCTCCGTGCGGTACGAGGTGTGGCCCAGGTTGCTGGTCTGAGCGCTGGTCACCGCGGTCTCTTCGCGGAAATTACTCACCGGTCCGGAAATCTTTGTCAGTGCCATTGTCATTCTCCTTGGGTTTGTCGTTTGAGCTCTAGCCCCATGGGCCCGTACAGGTGGTCCTCGCGCCGAGTAAGGACAATCGTCCCCTGTGCGCTGCTGACCAGGACCTTGTCGCCATCGAGTCGGTATTCCGCGTCGACGTCGGCGCCCAGCACCGAAATCGTGACGCGACCGTTCGTTGCAAACGCATAGCTGGTAATGCCGTCGTCATCCGCGTAGTTGCCGGACAGCTGTTCACCACAGCTGGCAAGCGCGATTGACGTGACTACAAGGATCCACCCGGGATTCGTGCGCATATTCGCCTCCACGGCTACAAAATTAAGCGGGAAGTGAGCTGCTTGCATCGACAGCTAGGGACACTTAGGCGCAATTAGCGGGTTTTTTTGCTTTTGTTATAAGATCTGAAGGACGTATCGTTCCGGGTGGAACACATGAGCCGGTCGGCAAGCCCACAACGTAACCGAGGTATTCGCGCGTCGCGGACAAAGCTCGCGCACGCGCTTACCGAGGCCGGGCTTAAAACCCAGGTCGCGCTGGCCGAGCGCATCGCGGACATAGAGGGCCTGGAAACCGCGCCGAAGGATGTCGTCAACCGTGTATTTCGCGAATTGCCGGTTGACCCAACGACCGTCGAGCGCGTTGCCCGCGCCCTCGGGGTCGATGCCTATTCATTGTATAAGACAGCGGACGAACACGAGCCGCCGCCGAAACCGGCCAGCGTTGCGTCACGGCCCCTGGGGTTTGGGCGCGCGCCGGCCGCGGCTGCCGTCATCGTCGTCCTGATCGGTATCCTGGCTGTCGTCCGGTTCTGGCCAGCGGACCGGGTCGAGTCGTCAGCTCCGGCGGTCGTGATGTCAGCGGATTCGGTGGCACTGGACATGGGCGCAGCGACGCTGGCCGTCATACCTTTTTCCAATGATCCGGAGAGCCGCTTTGGCACGGTTCTCCGCGGCGAGCTTCGCCGCTACTTCAACGTGGCAACGGCGACAGCGGAGGTCGTTACCCGGTCGCTGGACCCGACGGCGGTTGCGAGCCGCCTGCGTACGGATGTCGTCGTTGACGGCGAATTCAAGCAAGTCGGAAGGCTCGCGGCCGTGCGCGTGTATTTGTTCAAGGGCGGCGTTCGTCACCAGGTCTGGGCCGACAGCGTCCCGGCCGTCGCGCTGCAGGAGTCGCTCGGCCCGATAGCAACGGAAGCCGCGGTGGCCGTACGGCGCGCCGTCGGTATGCCGGTTGCCGATGGCGGCGCAGGCCACTTTCCGCTGGCGACGGCCCAGGACGACTATCTCGAAGGTGAGTTCTACCTGGACGAGCCGTCCAATGAGCTGAATGTGAAGCGCGCGCAAAGCCGTTTCCAGGCGGCGCTGCGGCAGGATGCAAACTACGCGCGGGCGCACGCCGGGCTTTGCCAGACGCTGCTCGAAGAGTACTGGATGGACAGCGAGGAACGCGCACTGAAGGACGCGTCGCTTTCCTGCGGGCAGGCGGTGCAACTCGATCCCGACGACCGCGTTGTGGCGGCCGCGCACGCACATTTCCTGGCACGCACCGGCCGTAACAGCGAGGCACTGGAACTGTACGAGCAGGTGATCGAACGGAACCCGAAAGATGCGGCGGCGCTGACGGGCTTTGCGTCGAGCCTGCTGGAGTCCTATCGCAAGAGCGGCGATCGCGAAACGCTACTGCGGGCGAAGGCGGCAGCGAGTCGCGCCGCGGAGACCGACCCCGTCGTCTGGAAGCCTCTGTTCGCGCTCGCCACCATGCACTGGTTTGACGGTGATGCAGGCGCCGCGATCGATGCGAGCGAGGCCGCGCTGCAGAGGCACGAAAACGAATACGTGCTCGCGAACCTCGGCAGCTTCTATCTTTGCGACGGCGATCTCGCGAATGCGCGGGATGCCTATGCGCGCGCCCGGGAGCTGAATCCGACGTCCTATGTCGGTGACGAGTTTCTTGGCCAGGCCTATTATTTCCTCGGCGACTTCGAGAAATCCGCGCAACTGCGACAGAAAGCCATCGACTCTGTCTCCGGCGGCAACCCGGAGATTCACGAGATGTGGGGCAACCTTGCGGACTCATACCGGCAACTCGGCGACAAGGAAAAAGCCGTGGCCGCGTACGTTCGCGCTGCCGAGATTGCCGAGCGCGACTACCTGCGCGGCACCGCGCCCGTTGCGGACGAGGCGGCTCGCGCTTATTACTACACGATGCTGGCTCACCTCGATGCCGATCTCGTTCCAGCCTCGGTAATGAAGACGATCGACGACAAGATCGACGCCATTGCGGCCGACCTGGTATCGGCGTCAGCGTTACGCCGCATGGCACAAACCTACCTCGAACGTGGCCAACTCGACGCCGCGCGGGCAGCGCTGGAACGTGCCACGGATTCCTGCAAGGGTTATTCAAAGCTTCCTGACCTGGCCCCGCTCAGCCAGGGCATAACGGCCCATGCGCCGGCAAGCCGACAACAGCACCGCGACGCGGCGAACTAAAACGATAATTCGGTCGCCGCTCCGGGACGAATTCGCGGCCCTTGAGACATATACTAAGCAGTTTCCGAAAGGACCAGCCTGATGCGCCTGACCCAGCTAAGCCTTGCCAATCCGGCGGCGATTGCCATCGTCGCGGCGGTAATTGTGATGCTGGGCGTACTGTCGGTGATCAACATTCCGGCGCAGCTGCTTCCGCAGATCGAAAAACCGATCATTACCGTCGTCAACGCCTGGCCCGGGGCGTCACCGCGGGAGATCGAAGCCGAACTCACGGTGCCGGTCGAGGAGGTGCTGCAGGGCACGCCAGGCATGACGGAGATGGTGTCGTGGAGCATGACCAACTTCGGATTCATGCAGCTCGAGTTTGCGCTCGAGACAGACATGACCCGCACACTGATCGAGATCATCAGCAGGCTGAATCGGTTGCGACCGCTGCCCGCGAATGCCGAGAAGCCACAAGTGACTCTCGGCGAGTGGGGAGACTCGAACGATCAGCTCATCGAGTACTTCGTGCAACAGCTCGATGGCAACGAAGAGCGCCTGGCGGAGAACAAGCGCTACCTGCGTGAAGTAATCGTACCCGAGCTGGCATCGCTGTACGGTGTTTCGCAGGTCGACGCATTCGACAGTGGTGGCAACAGCAGCGATCAGCTGCAAATCATCGTCGATCCCTACAAGGCGGCGGAACTCGGCATCGACCTCGCGAGCGCCTCGGCGCGTATCGGGCGCTCCGCCAATATTTCCTCCGGCGTCGTCGACATCGGCCGGCGCAGCTATACGCTGCGAGTCGAAGGTCGCTATGACGTCGATGAACTCGCGGGCCTGATCCTCGACTGGCGCAACGGATTGCCGATCAAGCTCGGCGATCTCGCGACCATCAGCTACGGTCCTCCGCAGCGCGAGGGCTTCATCTACCACAACGGCCACAACGCTGCACGCCTCGCCATCAGCAAGACGACGGATGCCAACGTGCTGGAGGCATTAAGAGGGGTAAAGGCGCGAATCAACGAACTCAACGAAACGGCGTTCAAGGAACGGGGCCTGTATGCCGAGTACAGCTTCGATCCGGCGCTTTACATCAATCGCTCGATCCGTCTGCTCACAGGCAACCTGATAGCCGGCGTATGTCTCGCTATCGGTGTGCTGTGGTTGTTCCTGCGTCAATGGCGGGCCACCTTCATTATCGCCATGGCCATTCCGATTTCACTGCTGGGCACTTTCGTCGTCTTGTCCATAGCTGGCCGCTCGCTGAACGTCATTTCGCTGGCCGGGCTCGCCTTTGCTACAGGAATGGTGCTCGACGCCGCCATCGTTGTTCTGGAAAACATCGTTCGTCTCCGCGAAAAAGGCGAGGATCATGCGACCGCCAGCGACCATGGCACGAGCCAGGTCTGGGGAGCATTGCTCGCTTCGACGGCGACTACGGTCGCGATATTCATTCCGATCATGTTTCTGAAAGACGTCGAAGGACAGATGTTTGCGGACCTCGCGTTGACGATTGCCATCGGCGTCTCAATTTCGTTGCTGGTTGCCATCACAATATTGCCAACGACCGCCCGTTACTGGATGCGGAAGACGCCGCGCGAGACGAAGGAGGGCGCCGCGTGGGACCGGCTCGCCGACAAACTCATGCAATTGACCCGCAGCCGCGGCAGGCAGCTCGGCTGGGTCGCCGGCCTGATGACCGGATCGGTATTTCTTAGCATCCTGCTGTGGCCGGAAAGCAATTACCTGCCCCCGGTCAAGCGGGACACGGTCGACAGCTTCCTGTTTTTCCCGCCCGGCAGCAACGTCGATACCGCGGACCGCGAGATCGCGCAGCTTCTTGCGAGGCGCCTCGAGCCGCACCTGACGGGCAACAAAGCGCCGGCCATCCGCGACTATTTCCTCTGGTCGTTTCCCGGCGCCACCGGCGGCTGGCTGGCCATCAATCCGGCAGATGGCACCGACCTCGAAGCATTCCAGAATACCGTCCAGTCCGAGATCATCGCCGGTATCCCGGATGTGTTCGGTTTCACCATGCGCCGCAGCCTGTTTGGCGGCTTCGAGGATTCCAACAGCGTCGAGATGCGGCTCGGGTCGACGGACCTGGATGCCTTGAAGCCGGTGGTCGCGCAACTGATGCAGCTGATTCCGTCGACCTTGCCGGGCGCGTCGGCACAGCCACAGCCCGACCCCTTCGCGGAAGCCAATGAGCTCAGGTTCGTTCCGAAGGATGTGCGCCTGGCGGAGGTCGGCTGGACCCGGGAGGACCTGACGCGCGTCATTATGCAGCTTGGCCAGGGCGTCTGGCTCGGCGAATACTTTACCGGCCGCGAGCGCGTCGACATCTATCTCAAGACGAGCCGTTTCGATACGCCGGAAGCCATGGCCGCACTTCCGGTGGTGACCCCAAGGGGCGGCGTCATTCCGCTCGGTAGCGTGGCCGATATCGACGTCTCACCCTCGCCGGCGATGGTGATGCGATTCAACCGCGCCAGAGCTTACAGCGTTATCGTGAATCCGCCGGAGGGTATGTCGCTGGAAGCGCTGGTCGCCGAGTTAAAGAACACGATCGCGCCGCAGCTCGGCAGCCTGATGCCGGCCGACGGCGTTATCCAGTACGTCGGCAGCGTGCAGGACCTGGAGCGCGCCATCGGCACACTCGGGCTCAACTTCCTGATTGCCGTCGGACTGCTGATTCTGATCATGGCCGGGCTTTTTCGCTCACTGAAGGACGCCATTCTCGTCGTCATCTCGATTCCCCTGGCCGCCGTAGGCGGGGTGCTCGCGATCACGCTGGTCAATGCCATCAAGTTTCAGCCGCTGGACCTGCTGGGCATGATCGGCTTCATCATCCTGCTCGGGCTGGTAGTCAATAATGCGATCCTGCTGGTGGCACAGACGCGGGCCGCGGAGGCCGAGGGCCTGGGTCGCGCCGATGCCGTGCACCAGGCGCTGCGTTTTCGCCTGCGACCGATATTCATGAGCACGCTGACCAGTCTGTTCGGCATGCTGCCGTTGCTGGTCGTCCCCGGCGCGGGCAGCGGCATTTACCGGGGTATGGCCGCGGCGATTGTCGGTGGCATGAGTGTCTCGACGCTGTTTACCTTGCTGTTGCTGCCCAGCCTGCTGCAACTCACCGCGGGCTCGCGAGAGGCTGGATCGTCAGCGGAGCGGGTACAATCGCTATCATGAAATACAAGTTCGTTGTTGCGCTTGCAGGTCCGTTGGTTTGCCTGACTGCTGCCTGGGCCCAGGAAGGGATGCCGGCAATGCCACCCGCGAAAGTCCAGGTCGCGGCCGCGGAGTTGCGAAACATGGCGCCGGTCGTTGAGGCATCCGGCACCGTGGTCAGTCTCAACGATTCGCACATTGCCGCCGAGGTGGAAGGCGTGCTGACCTGGTTGGCCGATGTTGGCGACGCCGTCGAGGCCGGCGCGGTCGTTGCCCGAATCGATCCGCGCCTGATGCAGGTGGAACTCAAGCGCGCGCGTGCCGGTGTCGCGCGCCTGGAAGCGAGCTTAAGTTATCGCGAGAAACAGCTCAGGCGCGCGGAAGAACTGGCGGTCAACAGTAACGTCTCGGCGAACCTCCTGGACGAGTCCACGGCGGAGAGAGACCAGGCTGTCTATCAGCTCGCGGATGCGAGGGCGCAGCTCGAACGCGCCGAGGGCGATCTCGAACGCACGAAAATACGTGCGGCATTTTCGGGTCACGTTGTCGAACGGCTCGCGTCGCTCGGCGAATACATCGGTATTGGCGAAGATGTCGTGCGACTGGTAGATACCCATCGCAAGGAAATAGCCTTGCCCGCGCCCATAGCGCTGACGGCATTCATCATGCCAGGGCTGAAAGTGCGGGCGAGGCACGGTGGCGCCGAACGCGAGCACGAGGTGCGTGCCGTCGTGCCCGTGGGCGATGCCGTGTCACGCATGGTCGAAATCCGCCTGGATGCAAGCGGCAGTGACTGGCTGGTGGGCTCGCCAGTACAGGTCAGCCTGCCTGCCGGCAGCCCTGTGACCGCCGTAGCGGTGCCACGCGATGCCCTGGTTGAGCGCGGCGGCAGCGCACACCTGTTCAAGATCAACGACGACTACACGGCCGCACAGGTCATGGCGAATATTCGATCGACTGTCGGTCTGTGGGTGGCCCTCGCAGACGGTATCGAAGAGGGCGACCGGGTCGTGGTGCGTGGCGCCGAGCGGCTGGCTCCGGGGCAGTCCGTCGAAATTATCCCGGCAAATTCGGCGCTTTAACCCGGCGCAAACCATTCGGGCAACTCGAGTCCCTTCGATCGAAGGAATTCGGCGTTGAACAGCCGCTCCATGTAGCGCGTCGCGGAGTCGCACAGGATCGTCACGATCGTGTGCCCGGGGCCGAGTTCTCTCGCGAGCCGCAGCGCACCGGCGGCGTTGATGCCGCTCGAACCACCGAGAACCAGTCCTTCTTCGCGTATCAGTCGGTACACCAGCGGAATGGCTTCCGAGTCCGGAATCTGCCAGCTGAAATCGACAGGCGAGTCCTCGAGGTTCGCCGTGATACGGCTGTTGCCGATGCCTTCGGTAATGGACGATCCTTCCGCTTTCAGTTCGCCGTCGTTGAAAAAGCGATTGAGTGCCGAACCACCCGGGTCGGACAGTCCGATCTTGATGTTCTTGTTGAAGGACTTCAGCGCCCGCCCGACACCGCCGAGGGTTCCGCCGGTGCCGACCGCGCAGATGAAGCCGTCAACGCGTCCTGCGGTTTGTTCCCAGATCTCGGGGCCGGTGGTCCGTTCATGAAACTTTCGATTCTCGAGGTTCTCGAATTGGTTTGCCCAGAATGCGCTGCCCGGCTTCCCGGCATTCATTTCGGCTGCGATACGCTCCGACGTGTGCACGAAATGCTCGGGGTTCTTGTAAGGTACCGGCGGAATCAGGCGCACCTGGGCGCCGTGCGCTTTGAGCGTATCGATTTTCGTGCGACTCTGGTTGTCAGGCATGACAATGATGCTGCGATACCCCAGTGCTGCACCAACGAGGGCCAGCCCGATGCCGGTGTTACCGGCCGTGCCTTCGACGATGGTTCCGCCTGCTTGCAGTTCGCCGCTGGCTTCGGCGGCTCTGACCATGCCGAGCGCCGCGCGGTCCTTGACCGATCCACCCGGGTTCATGAATTCGGCCTTGCCCAGGATCTCACAGCCGCTTTCCTCGGAAAGCCGGTTGAGCCGGAGGAGGGGTGTGTTGCCGATGCAATCGACGACGGATTTGCTCGTGCCCACGCTAATGCCCGTATCATTAAACGACGCTCGCTATTCTACGGGAGAATCCCGTGACCGTCGTGCCCGGATACCGATTACAAGTGTGGCCGCGATGAGCTGACCGCGACGGGCGATGCGCTGCGCCGTTTGCGAATTTCCGGCTTGTGCCGGTGGGCGAGTGACGCGCATTGTGTCAGTCTGCCGTAGAAAAGCCCCTGAAGGATGCCGAGACAGACCGGATGATTCCACGATTGTTGTTACTTCTTTTTATCGCCGCCGGCTGCGGCGGCGACACCGCTGATCCTGCCCGCCTACGCCTGACCGTGATGACCTTCAATATCTGGGGTGGCGGCACTAATGACGGCAAGCCTGTCGACGAGACGCTGGCGGCGATTCGCAAAGCGAACCCGGATATCGTCGGTCTGCAGGAAGTCCGGCGGGAGTCCTCGCCTTGCACTGCCGGGGGCTGTCCGCCATCAGGACCCAGCGTCGGCCCGGCGATCGCCCGGGCACTGGGCTATTTTCTTTACGAGCAACAGCAGGAAAACGCGGCGCTGTGGGCAAACGCTATCCTTAGCCGATACCCGATAAGCGGCACGACGGGGAATGACCTCGGCGCGATCATCGAAATTGATCAACGCAAGGTTGCCCTGTTCAACATCCACCCCACCGATTACCCCTATCAACCTTACCAGCTACTTGGAATTCCCTATGACGATGCGCCGTTCCTGCAGTCCGAGCAGGATGCAATCGCCGCGGCGACCGCCGCACGGGCAGCGGCGCTGGACTTGTTGATGGCGGACGTTGCTACAGTGGATGACGCCGACGCCATGTTTATCGTCGGCGATTTGAATGAGCCGTCGCATCGCGACTGGACGCCGCGCGCCGCCAAGCTCGGTCGACATCCCATCAGCGTGCGATTTCCGACGGCGCGCCGCATCGAAGCGGCGGGATTCGAGGATGCCTACCGAAGTGTGTTCGCCGATGAAATCGCGGCACCGGGCTTTACGTGGACACCGACAAGCTCGGCAGATGATAAGAGCGATCACCATGATCGCATCGATTACGTCTTCGTGCGCGGGAGCGACATAAGAGTCGAGTCCGCCGCTGTCGTTGGTGAAGCCTCTCCCATGACGGACCTGGTGGTCGTACCCTGGCCGTCCGACCACCGCGCCGTTGTGGTTACAGTCTCGATACCCTGACCCGATTTCCTGCGACCTGCATCACGAAAAGCGCACGGCGACCGTGATACTGCTTGACAGAAACCTGATTGGAGCGCTCAATTCGCGCGAAATCCAAAGGCTATCCGTTGTACCAGCGATCGCCATCACGAAATGGCGAGACTCTCTTGAAGACCGTTAACAGAAAACCAGGTGGCAGTTCACCGCGGCCCAAGACGGCTGGCCTGGCGCCGGTCGTGCGCGGATAAGGCCCATGCCCCGCAACGTTTATGCAAGTGATCCCACGGTCGACCGGTCGTTGCGCCATTCGCTAAAGGATGGCGCCAGCTATGCCACGATGCTGGGTATCGGTGAGACCTACCTGTCGGCGTTCGCACTGTTTCTGAAAGCGAGTACACCGCAGATCGGTCTGCTTGCATCCTTGCCTGCACTGTTGGCTTCTTTCGTGCAGCTGCTATCGGCATGGGTCGGCAGGATCACCGGTCACCGCAAGGCTATCGTGCTGGTGGGCGCGAGCCTGCAGGCGCTTGCGTGGTTGCCTATCGCGGCTCTGCCCCTGTTCTATCGCGACGCCGCTATTCCGTTACTGATTGCATCGGTGGTGTTGTATCAGTGCGGCGCACATCTGGCGGCACCGCAGTGGGGCAGCCTGATGGGCGATATCGTGCCAGATCGCCGCCGCGGAAGATTCTTTGCCCTGCGAACGCGAATCGTCTCGCTGGTCACCTTCGTCTCGCTGGTTGTCGGCGGCCTTGTACTGCACCTGATGAACGTAAGCGGACACACGCTGGCGGGCTTTCTGATCGTATTCGGTATCGCGATGCTGGCGCGCCTCGTGTCGGTCTATCACCTGGCAAGAATGCACGATCCGTCAGGAAACGTTGCGACGATGGAAGTGCCGGTTAGCAGAAGCTGGTGGCAAAGACTCGTTCAGTCGAATTTCGCACGGTTTTCGATTTTCTTTGCGTTGATGCAGTGCTCTGTCGCAATCGCCTCGCCATTTTTCGCCGTTTATATGCTGCGCGACCTGCATTACAGCTACGTCGAATTCATGGGCAACACGGCGATGGCCATCATCGCGCAATTCCTGACGCTGAATCAGTGGGGCCGCATCAGCGATGTTTTCGGGAATCGAAGAATCCTGGCAGCGACCGGAATGCTGGTCCCGCTGATGCCGCTGATGTGGACCTTTTCGAGTAACTACTGGTATCTGCTGCTGGCCCAGGCGCTTAGCGGTCTTACCTGGGCAGGGTTCACGCTGAGCGCAAGTAACTTCCTGTACGATCTTATCGCCAGCGAGAAACGAACCACTTACCTCGCGGTACACAACGTGCTGGCGAGCATTGGCATCTTCGTCGGCGCTATGATCGGCGGCTACCTGGGAACCGTCCTGCCCGGCGGGATCGAGGCCTTCGGCCTCTCCTGGCGATGGCTCAGCCCGCTGATTGGCGTCTTCCTTATCTCGACGGCCGTGCGCGCGATCGTGGTTCTTATCTTGCTGCCGAAGATCCGCGAGGTTCGCAGAGTTCGTCCGATTTCTTTTTCGAAGCTGATATTCCGGGTTACGCGCGTCAACGTCCTGGCTGGGGTCTTCTTCGACATCATCGGCACGAAGCCGAAGCGCGCCGAGGAGGGTCCGCGCCCGGGCGAAACAGGGCGTTGATCCCTGCCTGCCTGCTGATCGCGGTCCGCGCATCTAGCAGCACGGCATTCGTGGTGAACCGCGGCATCGGCGCCGTTTTGTCGCTGTTTTGATACAGGCAGGACCGTGACGCACGTCCCGATTTGGCGTTAGGATCACGATAACATTGATACCGTGATTTCAAGGTCCCGCAATACATCCGTGGTTGGCAGATTCATGGCAGGAAAGTCGTACTTGACGCTGTTCGCAATGCTCGTGCTGACGGGGCTGCTGGGTGCCTGTGATGTGGAGACCTACGATGACGCCGTCGCGGGCATACAGAACAGCAATCCGCCACCGCCGCCGCCACCACCACCACCACCACCGCCTCCGCCCGGAGCCTCGTTCGGACCGAATTTCTCCGAGATACAGGCCGGCTTGTTTACGCCGACTTGCGCGAGTTCGAACTGCCATGGTGGTGGCAACCCGGCTGCGGGGCTCAACCTCGAGGCCGCCAGCAGCTATGCCAATCTCGTCGGTATCCCGAGCACCCAGGATGCCGCGATCGAGCGCGTCAACGCCGGTGATCCGAATGCCAGCTACCTGATCCAGAAGCTCGAGGGAACCGCGGCGACGGGTAACGTCATGCCGCCCAGTGGCGGGATTCCGCAGGCTGACATCGACGTCGTTCGACAGTGGATCAGTGCCGGTGCCGTTGACGACACGGTAGTCGTGCTAGACCCGATCCAGGTGACCTCGCTGACGCCGGCACCGAATGCCAATCTCACCGCGCAGCCGGCGCAGATCATCGCGGGCTTCTCGCGGGACCTCGACGTTTCGACGGTCAATGCGCTGACGTACACGCTGTTTGCGAGCGGCGGTGACGGCAACTTCGACAGCGGCAATGAAGTGCAGATTACCGCGGCAAGCATCAGTGTGCCGGGTGGCAACCAGGCCAGCGCGGTGTTCGACCTCAACGGCGTTACGCTCGCCGATGATACCTACCGTGTAACCCTGCACGGCGACGGTGCGAACGTCATCATGGACCTGGATGCGAATGCGCTCGACGGCGAGTTCACGAATTTCCCGAGCGGCGATGGTACGGCAGGCGGTGATTTCGTCGTGCAGTTCTCGATCACCACGCCGGTCATGATCGGACCGACGCTCGACCAGATCCAGGCGGTTGTTTTTTCGCCACGATGCGCGAGCTGCCATTCGGGCGCGGGAAGCACGAGCGGCATTCCCGATATGGACCTTCGTAACGCGGACGCCGCCTTCAATACGCTGGTCAACGTGACGAGCTTCCAGGATGGCAACTTCGTTCGCGTCGTACCGGGGCAGCCCGATGACAGCTACCTGGTCCACAAGGTAGAAGGCAACGCGACCGTGGGCGGCAGAATGCCGCCTCTGCCTGCAGCCGCACTCGATGCCGCCGAAATCTCCGCGATCCGGCAGTGGATAACGGACGGCGCTCTGCGCTAACCCGGAGCTCGTATCGCCGGGGCGCAACTTCGCTGAGGCCTTGATTCCCTCAGGAATCTTCCACCCTCGACACCAGGTAACGTTAACTTTTCCTCGCCCCATGGGAGCGTAGCGGCTGCGTGCGCATTCGAACGGGTATACTGCGCCTGCCGGCGAAGCGCTGCAGTGCGAGTCGAACGACACCGGCAAGCGTGCGAGCGGCAAGACAGGTTCGTCGCTCCGATGGGATCGAGCCAGGCCTGGGGAATCGCATTAATGTCACTCTTTAACAAGAACTATCATCCTGCCGGCACGTCTCCGGGCACGCTGTCCAGGGCGCGCCCGGAAGACGCCAGGCCGTTGCGTATACGTCTTATCGACTACAACGTCGACGAACTTACCGTGCTTGACGATGCGACGGCGGAGGATTGCGAGCCGTACCTGAATCGCGAAACCATGACCTGGATTCACCTGGAAGGTCATCCGACGGAAGACGCTTTGCGCAAACTCGGTGCGTCTTTTCGACTGCATGCGCTGGCGCTCGAGGACGTGCTCAATAGCGGGCAGCGGCCAAAAATCCAGGCATTCCCCGATCACCTGTTCATCGTCATGAGTCTGCCGACGGTCGATAGCGGCGATGTCGAGGTCTATCAGCTGAGCCTGTTCGTCGGCGACAACTTCGTCATCAGTTTTTGTGATGCGCCGTTTTCGACGTTCGAGCCAATCATGCATCGTCTCAAGGTATCGAGCGGCCGAATTCGGAGCATGGGTGCGGACTACCTGATGTATTGCCTGCTCGACCTGGTTATCGACTGTGCGTTTCCGGTGCTCGAGGATTTCGGCCTGCAGCTCGAAGAGCTCGAAGAGCAGATTCTGTATTTCGCCGACCAGGAATCGCTGGGCAAGGTGCATGAGATTCGGCGCGAGCTCATCATGTTGCGGCGCAATCTCTGGCCACAGCGAGAGGTTATCAATCAGCTTTTACGCGACGCCAGTCCGCTCCTGAAAAGGGAAACGGAAGTCTATTTGCGGGACTGCTACGACCACACGATTCAGGTCATGGACCTGCTGGAGACGTATCGGGACATGGTCGGCAGCCTGCTCGAGATCTACCTGTCGAGCGTCAGCAATCGCATGAACGACGTAATGCGTGTATTGACGGTGATTGCCACCATTTTCATTCCACTCACTTTTATCGTTGGCGTTTACGGCATGAACTTCGATCGCAGTGCAGGCCCTCTGAGCATGCCGGAACTGGGCCAGCCCCTGGGCTACGTTTTCGTCTGGATAGCGATGCTGGTGATTGCGGTCGGCATGGGCCTGTTCTTTCGCAGTCGCAAGTGGTTCTAGCTGATGCGCAACACCGCTTCGGTCATCGGAAATACCTGCCATGGATGACATCCTCTCTTTCGTCAATAAACTGAACGTGCCGCTAAGGCTTGCCGTTTTTGCCGGTATCGCCGTGCTGACGCATCTCGTGGTCATCGTCCTGCGCCAGTTCGTGAAGAGCGCGTTTCTCGGCGACCAGGTGCGACGCCATCAGAAACTGCGTTCTATCGGCACTTTGGCGACGAGCGCCGTAATTTTCAGCCTGTATTTCTTTGCCATAGGGCTGATACTGAGGGAGTTCGGCGTTTCGCTGACGGCGTACCTGGCCAGCGCATCCGTCGTGGGCCTTGCAATCGGCTTCGGCTCGCAGGGCATCGTACAGGACGTGGTAACGGGCCTGACCTTCATCTTTTCCGATCTGATCGATGTCGGCGACCTGGTCGAGGTGTCCGGTCAGACCGGTGTCGTCAAAGCCATCACGATGCGCTTCGTCGAGCTCGAGAATGCGATGGGTGCTGTGGTATTCATTCCGAACCGAACGATCAATAATGTCATCAACTACCCTCGTGGCTACATTCGCTGCATCGTCGATATCACGCTACGCGGCGAAGAGGAAACCCGCCGCAGCATCGAGGCCGTGGCGCTCAATGCAATGACCCTGGTGCCGCAGCAGTTTCCCGGTATCTGCGTGACCGGACCCTCCAGCGAGGGTCGGATGAAGTTCGAGTCGGGCAAGGAAATACTTCGTATAAAGTTCCGAATCTGGCCGAGCCGACAGCAACCCATCGAGACGACGTTCTACCAGGAGCTGATCGCGGAGATAAAGCGCATCGACTTCGACTATATGCCGTGGATGATCGCAATTAGTTACGAAGTCGAGAAGCGCGTTGCCAGGCCCAGCCAATCCTGGCTGTGGCGACGCGGGCCGGCAAAGGCCAAACGCCAGTAGCATCGATACCGCGGTTCGGCGTCAAACCAGACATTGGCCGGTGCTCATGATATCTCGTCTCACTCGCGTTCCAGTCTGCAACCTGCACGCACGCCAAAGGGGCTTACACGGTTTGGTCGTGGTGGCTGCAAAGTGCCGGCCTGGAAGACGGATTCGCCCTGTTTTCAGTCGGCAGACCTGAAACTTCCCATCAGCATCAGGCCTGAGATCGTGGCCAGGCTCGCGCCAAAGAGAAATGTTGCGGCTGATCCCACGTACTCCCAGAGCAGGCCGGCGACGATGCTCGCAAACAGCAACGCCACCCCGGTGACCAGGTTGTATAGCCCGAAGGCGGAACCCCGTAGCGCCGGCGGAGCGACTCGGGCGACCAGCTTTGCGAAGAGCCCCTGGGTAAGGGCCAGGTGCACGCCCCAAAGAGCGATTCCCAGGAAGGTGGTAATCAGGCTGCTGGAAAACGCGAGCAACAGATCCGCGGCGACAAGGGTGCAAGCGCCCAGCAGGAGTAGTCTGTTCGTTCCCAAGCTATCCGAAAGCGCGCCCGCAGGATACGCGCCCAGCGCATAAACGATGTTCATGACGACCAGCACGAGAGGCACAAGTGCCAACGACAGGCCATCCGCGCTTGCCTTTAGTATGAGAAATGCTTCACTGAATCGCGCAAGAGTAAGCACGGCGCCAATAGCAACTACTCTCCAGAAATCCTTATCCAGGCGGGCAATGTCATTGAGTCGAACTGGCGCGCGAGCCTCACCGTCGCCACGTTGCCTGTCGCGATCATTGACCGCGAAAATGATCAGTAGCACCGCAAGGCCGGCGGGCACGGCGGCGACCCAGAAGACCGCCCTGATATCGCTGGCCAGGACAATCATGAGTGCGATCGCGAGTAGCGGCCCAAGAAAGGCACCTGTCGTGTCCAGGGACTGCCTCAGTCCATACGCGCGACCACGAATCTCCGGGCGCGTTACGTCGGCGATGAGGGCGTCGCGTGGCGCACCCCTGATACCCTTGCCAATACGATCTGCGAACCGCGCAGCGAGAACGACTGCCAGCCCGCCAGCCAATGGGAAGAAGGGCTTCGAGAGTGCGCTCAGGCTGTAGCCAATAAGGATGAGCGGTTTTCGCCGCCTCATCCGGTCGGACAAGTACCCTGAGAATACTTTGACGATCGACGACGTCGATTCCGCGATGCCGTCAACCAGGCCGACAAGAGCGACACTGAGTCCGAGCGTGGTTGTGAGGAACAGCGGCAGCAGCGCATGGACGATCTCCGAGGAAACGTCCATGAGCAGGCTGACGAACCCGAGCGCCCATATCGTTCGCGGCACAGGCGGGAAGTGGCGAATCACGGAGCTGCGTCGGTCATGGATCGCGGGCTGACACGCCGGGTCCCGCCCGGAGTCACAGCCGCGCCGCGAGACGGCTGCCCTGGTCGATAGCGCGTTTCGCGTCGAGCTCGGTGGCCACGTCGGCGCCGCCGATGAGATAGGTCGGGATACCGGCGGCTTCAAGCGGCGCTTTTAACTCCCGCAGCGGTCGTTGGCCCGCGCACAGAACGATATTGTCCACTTCGAGCCAGGTCGGCTGTTCATGCTTCTTGCCGTGGGTGATCAAGAGGCCTTTATCGTCGATGCGTTCGTAGTTGACGCTGCCGATCATCTGCACGTTGTTCATCTTCAGCGTTGCGCGGTGAATCCAGCCCGTGGTCTTGCCAAGATTGGCGCCATGCTTGCCGGCCTTGCGCTGCAGCAGGGTGATCTCCCGGGCGGGAGGCGCCGGTCGCGATCGGTTCACAGCAATACCCCCGCGCGCCTCGGCCGGATCGACGACACCCCACTCGGCCAGCCATTCCTCCAGGTTCATGGTGGGCGAGTGGCCGTCATGGAGCAGGAACTCGGCGACATCGAAACCGATTCCGCCGGCGCCGATAATCGCGACGCGCTTGCCGACCGGCGCGCGCTTGTGAAGCACATCGACGTAGCTCAAGACCATCGGGTGGTCCTGTCCTTCGATCCCGGGGTCGCGGGGCACGACGCCGGTCGCGACGATAGCCCCGTTATACGAATGATCGGCCAGACCAGCGGCTTCGATACGGGTATTGAGGTGCACGCGCACGTCATTCAGCTCAAGCTGTTTTCTGAAGTAGCGCAGCATCTCGTGGAATTCTTCTTTTCCCGGTATCACCTTGGCCATGTTGAGCTGACCACCAATGTCGCCGGACGCTTCGAACAGGTCGACACTGTGTCCACGCTCGGCAAGCACCAGCGCGGCAGAGAGTCCCGCGGGCCCGGAGCCGATCACGGCGAAGTGCTGCCTGTTACTCGTGGCAAGGTAGTTCAGCTCGGTTTCGTGACACGCCCGTGGATTCACCAGGCAACTGCTCATCTTGTTGGAAAATGTGTGGTCCAGGCAGGCCTGGTTGCAGGCGATACACACGTTGATCTCGTCGCGGCGTCCCTCTCGCGCCTTCCTGGCGAATTCCGCATCGGCAAGCAGGGGCCTGGCCATCGACACCATGTCGGCGCAACCATCAGCCAGTATCTGCTCGGCGGTCTCCGGCAGGTTGATGCGGTTCGACGTTACCAGCGGAATCGAGACCTCGCGCTTCATTTTTTTCGTGACCCAGGAAAATGCACCCCGTGGCACCGACGTCGCGATCGTCGGTACGCGCGCCTCGTGCCAGCCGATACCCGTGTTGATGATCGTCGCACCCGCGCCCTCGACGGCCTTTGCCAGTGCGACCGTTTCCTCCCAGGTATTGCCGTCGGGAATAAGGTCGATCATCGACAGCCTGTAGACGATGATGAAGTCGCTACCGACCGCTTCCCGGGTGCGTTGCACGATCTCCACCGGCAGGCGCATGCGTTGCGAGTAGTCGCCGCCCCACTGGTCCGTACGCTTGTTCGTGTGGGTCACCAGGAACTCGTTAATAAAGTAACCCTCAGAGCCCATGATCTCGACGCCGTCGTAGCCGGCCTCTCTTGCAAGCTGCGCGCAGCGCACGAAGTCCTTTATCTGTTTCTCCACGCCCGCCGTGGACAGCGCTCGCGGCGTAAACGGCGTGATCGGCGAGCGTATGCGCGACGGCGCTACGGCGATCGGGTGATAGGCGTAGCGTCCGGCATGCAGTATCTGCATGGCAATTTTGCCGTCCTCGGCATGCACCGCGGCGGTTACCTGGCGATGCCTTGCGGCCTCGGCGCGCGTCGTCAGCTTGCCGGCAAAAGGCTTGACCCAACCCGCCCGGTTGGGCGCATACCCGCCGGTTATGATCAAACCAACCTCGCCGCGCGCACGTTCCCTGAAATAGGCAGCCAGCCTTTCATGCTTGTTGCCGTCTTCCAGGCCGGTGTGCATGGATCCCATCAGGACCCGGTTTTTCAGGGTGGTAAAACCAAGGTCGAGCGGTGCGAGGAGACGCGGATATTGGCTGTCGGTCAATGTCTTTCCTTAATTGAGCACGCGAATTTTCTGCGGTGAATGTACAGGGATTTGGACCACAGCCAAAGGGCCAGCCAGTAGCCCGCCGGGCGCAGGGCCGGCATCCCGCCCGACTCGCCGCGATTGCCTGAGGCCGGCAGGATGCTAGAATCGCAAAATTCTCCCTGGTCGCAGGAAGCGGGCATGGCAAAGCCAGGAAATACCGGCATTCGCAGAATTCTCCGTGCAACCGTCTACTCCGCCCAGGGGTTTGCGCATGCCTGGAAACATGAATCCGCATTCCGCCAGGAACTCGGCCTTACGGTAGTGCTGATTCCATTCGCAATATGGCTGGGCCAGAGTATCGTCGAGCGAGCGTTGCTGATCGGCGTCTGCCTGATCGTCATTGTCGTCGAACTCCTGAATTCCGCGATCGAGGCTGCAATCGATCGTCACGGAGACGAACATCACGAGCTCTCCGGGCGCGCCAAGGACCTGGGATCGTCTGCCGTATTCGTGAGCCTCGTGTTAGTCGTGCTGGTCTGGGCCGCCGTCGCCTGGCAACGTATTCTTGTCTAGATAAAGCCCCGATTGATAAAGACAGCGCGAAGCTCGCCAAGGCCGAAACCGCAGCGATTGCGGCGCAATCAATTTAACTCTTCTTCGCACGAATTGCATGACCGCCAAACTGGTTTCGCAGCATGGCGAGCAATTTCGACGAGTAGTCCTGATTGCCCTGGCTCGAGAAGCGCGCCATCAGTGCGAGGCTCATGACCGGCGTGGGGACACCCTGCTCAATGCCCTCCAGCGCGGTCCAGCGACCCTCGCCCGAATCGGCAACAAAGGCTTCCACCTCCTCCAGCCGCTGATCCTCGGCGAGTACATTGGCGGACAGATCCAGCAGCCAGCTGCGAACGACGCTGCCGTGACGCCACGACTCGGCAATCTCCCCAAGATCGAGCGCGAAATCCTCGCGGCCCTTCATCAGCGCAAAGCCCTCGGCGTAAGCCTGCATCATGCCGTACTCGATTCCGTTGTGGATCATCTTGACGAAGTGGCCACTGCCAACAGGGCCGGTGTGAACCCAGCCCCGGTCAGACGCCGGTGCCAGCGCCTCAACCACCGGTTTTAGCGCCGCGAACGCCTCGTCGGATCCGCCAAGCATTAGCGCATAGCCGTTATCCAGCCCCCATACGCCGCCGGAAACGCCGGCGTCAACGAAGTGGAGGCCGGCACCCGCCGCCAGGTCGCCGCGACGCATGGAATCCTTGTAGTAGGAGTTGGCGCCGTCGATCAGAACGTCGCCCGGCTCGAGCAGCTCCAGCATCTGCTGAACATAGGCCTCTGTAATATCGCCTGCCGGCAGCATTAACCAGAGTAGTCGTGGCGCATCGAGCATACCGACCAGCGATTCCGCCGACTCGGCGGCGACAAGTCCGCACTCGTCGGCGAGCGATTCGGTCACTGCCTGATCGCGGTTATATCCGGCAACCTCGATCTGCGCCTTACGCAGGCGGCGCACCATGTTGCCGCCCATTTTTCCAAGTCCGATCATCCCGAGTTGCATGGCCGTTCTCCAGTCTGGTGTCCTTGTCCCTGCGCCGCACAATTCCTGCGTGTCGAAGCAGGCTTGCGGCACGGCATGTCTTGCCGGTACAGGCATGCCCGTGCCACAGAGCTCAATGCAGCCACATTAGCACGGACGATTTGGGTGCCGTTATCTAGGCGTCGGGCAGGGATGCGCCAAGGATGGCACCTGCCAGTCCCATCAACGCCAGCAGTCCGATGACGCCCGCATTGGAAATTATCGGTGCGAGCGCGCCGATCGAGCCAACAAGCAGCAACAGCACGCCGATAGTCGAGTTGCTTACTGCCACGTAATCTGTGCGCTGGTTGCCGCTCGCAAGGTTGACGACGTAGGTCTTGCGACCCACGCGCACGCCGCTGTGCGCGACGGACAATACGAAGTACGCAAGCGGAAGGAACCATACCGTTGCGCCGAGACGCGGGATAAAACGGTCGACCATGAACGTAGCAATTCCAATACCAGAGGTTATAAGTGCCGCGCCGACCATGACGCGTTTGCTGGACGTATCCGCAAACCGGCCCCATAGCGGTGCGCTTATGAGACTGGCGATGCCCGCAGAAACGACGAAAGCACCAAGCAGATAAGTCGGCGAACCGTAATTACTCTGCGCGAGCGCTATATAGAAAGGGGCACTCAATGCCGAGCACATCAGCAATGCACGTGTGACGACGAAGCGACGAAACGGCTTGTCGGTCAACAAGATCGACAGACGCCTGAGAGATTCGAACGCGTTGCGGCCGCCGCCTGTCTCCCCGGCGTCTTCCCGAATTTGCGCATAGATGCCTGCGGCCGCAAACCACAGCAGGCCCGCTGCAATGATGAGCAAACCCAGCCAGGACTCGGCAAGACCGCTGCCGGCAGGGAGCATGAGCGCTAAGCCGACAGCAACGCTCAACAGGCCCGCCGCACTGGCCGACCAGCCGGTCAGCTGGCCTCGCTTCGGTTTTGGTATGGTCTTGCCGAGCACGTCTTTTGCGGCGACGGAGCTAAATCCGCGTGCCAGGCTAAAGAGCGTAGTCAGTCCCAGAATCGCCCAGCCTGCGCGGGCGCCATTGAGTAGCAGGGCCGACAGGCCAATGCCAATAATGCAGAGGCCCTGTCCAAGGCTGCCGACTACCCAGACCCACTTGCGTACTGCCAGCCTGCGGATGACGCTGCCTATAAAGAGCTGCGGAATCATCGAGCCAGACTCACGAATGGGTACCAGGAAGCCGAGCACAAACGACGGTGCGCCGACGGCGGTCGTAACCCAGGCCAGCGTCGTCTTCGGGCTGGCGATGGCGTCGCCGAGTTTCGTGAGCACGCTGCTCAACAGGATAAGACTGAAGCTTCGCGGTGTTTCGTGACACGCTTCTTCACGGATGTCCTCGCAAAGACGCGCGTCATTGTCGTCAGTCAGCTTGTCGTACAGATCATCCGCGAGGGCCACATGAACTCCAGACTGGACGGGAAGCGGAGAGCTTTGCCGGGCCGGGCATCGTGTATGCAGCTAGCCACCGCCGGAACAAAGACACGTATCGAAGACTACAGGCTGTCGAGAAATTCGACCAGCGCGTCAGCTCCGTCGCTTGCCCGGCGCGTGGAGCTTCCCACGTGGGCCGGGTTCTCCTTGCGGTCAAACCAGATCGCCTGATTATCATCCTGGGTCGGGCGCACTGACGCCAGCCACAGCGCCGTGTCGGCGCCGGCAGCCGCATCGCGCAGTACATGCTGAAAAAGCGCCCGGAAGGCCGGCAGTGCAGTCTGCACGCCCTCGGTATCGACCCAGCCGGGATGCATGGCGTAAAAGCGCCAGTCACGCTCGGCGTGTCGTTCTTGCCACCACGAGTTCAATACCACCTGTGCCCGCTTCTGGTACGCGTAGGCCAGAACGCCGTCGTATCGATCGGCATCAAGTGTATTGAGCCGCTTGATCTTCAGCGGCACGTTATACATTCCACCGGAAGACATGTTGATTACAATGGCGTCGTCGGCGAGCAGGCCGCGCTCAATGAGACCCTGGGTCAGCACGTAGTGACTAAGAAGGTTGGTGGCGAACGATAGTTCGTATCCTTCATCGCTGAGCTGATGCTCATTGAGCAACACGCCGACGTTGTTGACCAGCACGTCGATCGGCAGGTCTTCGCACGACTGCTGCAGCTCGTCGAGCAGGCCCTGAACTTCGCAAGTTAATGACAGGTCCGTCGGCCGCGAGGTGATGTGTTTGCCCGCGTCGCCCGCGTCGGCAATCAGTCGTGACAATTTGTCCGGGCTTCGTGCCGCCGCAATGACATTGGCACCGTGCTCTGCAGCGCCCAGCGCGATCGCGCGTCCGATGCCGCCCGAAGCGCCGGTAACCAGCCAGTGTTGACCGCCAAAATCGCCGGGCCGATCTTTCCAGAGCAAACGTCGTTGACGGTAGCCCAGCGCGCTGAAGCTGTACGCAAAGCGCGTAAAAAAGTGCAGGCCTTTCAGTGCTTCACGCATCATGAGGTATCCGGGCTAGTCCTTTATGGGGGCAATTGCCTTCAGGTAAGCGGCGATCGCTGCTCTGTCGGACTGCGGCAACATGGCGAGATTCTCCTGCACCGCAACCATCGGGCCGCCAACCGTGTCGTACTCGGGCGTGAAGCCGCTCTCCAGGTAGTAAGCGATATCGCCGGCCGACCAGTCGGCGATATTCTTGCCGCCCGGTGTAATGTTCGGGATCCGTCCCGGGCCGTCGAGGTTGGGTGCGCCGGCAAGCCAGGACCTGGCAACCATACCGCCAAAGCGATCTCGCTGCGTGTGGCATTCGCCGCAGTGTCCGGCACCCTCGACAAGAGTCCGGCCCCGTTCGACCAGCGTATCCGGCGTTTCGAAATGAACGACCGGGCCGGCATCGAGGTAGCGCCACTTCCAGGCGCCGATACCCCGGCGTATGGACCAGGGGAATCCCAGCGAGTGCGCGCCCGTCTTTCCGGCAACGGACGGCAGGGTATCGAGGTAGGCGCGCAGATCCATTACGTCTGCGACGGGCATTTTCGCGTAGGACGTGTAGGGAAACGACGGGTAGTAGTGGCGCTTGTCCGGCGAAATGCCACGCTGCATTGCATTGACGAACTGGACCATGGACCAGTCGCCAATCCCGGCATCGTTATCCGGGGAGATGTTCGGCACCCGAAAGATGCCGTACGGCGTCTCCAATTCCAGGCCGCCCCCGAGCAGCAGCTTGTTGCTGCCCTTCGCGCGTTTGCCATCAACAGGGCTCGCGTGGCAGGAAGCGCAGCCCCCGACCCAGAAAACCTGTTCGCCGGCCGACGGGTCCGGAAGGTGGTCCGGAAGATCCGCCGGCGTGATCGGCCGGGGTTCGGTAATCCACCATGCCGCGAGGATGCCGGCGGCAAGCCCGCCGACGACAAAGCGAGCCGCGCGGCTCATCAGAAAAGTCTCACGAATCTATCAGGCTTGCGGCAATTACTTTTCGATTCGGTACGTGTCGTGGCAGCCTTTGCAGGTCTGGAAGACAGGCCCGACCGTCGGCTTGGCATCTTCGAGCGTCATCGGATTGGCCTCGATCGCTGCCTCCACGGCGGCGCGAAAATTCGCGAGCGCCTCCTCGAAGCCGGCCCGGTCTTCCCAGATTGCCGGCGCCGCTTCGGTGTCCATGCCGGTTTCGGTACCTGGCGGGAACAGGTTACCCACCCTCAACGATGCATTGTGCCAGGTTTGCAGCGACGCCATGACAACGTCAGCATCGTAATCGAGCTCGCCCTTGAACATCTCACCGATCGGCTTCGCCGCCTTGCCGACGCCCTCCATGAGTTCATGGCGCTCGTGGCGAGGGTCGTCGTCTGCGATAGCAAGCGACATCAGCATGACGATCACCGTCAAACACAGGGTACGTAGGGTAGTAAGGTAAGACATTTCTTTGAGCTCTCCATTGCGGGTGTTGTTTGGCGTCGTTCGTACCTGGATCGGTAGCCTTTCCGCATGGAACGGTCGGGGCGAGCCTGGACGTACTTCGCTGATTCGGGCAGGGGATTCTGAGAAACGTTCGCCGAAAATGCAAATCCCGGCGGCGGAGGTCGCGGGCCACAGCTAGTGGCCGCCCCTGGTCTACAGCACCGGCGATCCGCCTCAGGTGTGGTTGTACGGGTCGAATCCTCCCGCCGGGGATCCGTCCTCGTCGAGTTCGCTGAAGTCCTCCGGGCTCAGTATTTGCCGGAGCATCTGTGTGCTGACGAGCTCGAGTTCCTGTTCTTCGGAGGCCTTTTTCGCCAGCGGCTCGTCGACCAGGGACGCCTGCTTCGCCCTGTATTCGGCATCCGTGCCATCGAGGATATGCTGCAGCTCTTCGTCGCTGATGATTTCGAAGCGACCCGCGTCAGCGTCGTGCGCAAGCACGCCATCTTTTCCCTGCGAGACTTCCTTGAGTTGGCTGCTTGTCGAGCCGTCATCGGTATCGATGAGCTGCTGAAGCATTTGTGTAGAGACCAGCTCCAGGTTGGCGGTCTTTATGGTGTCGTCCCAGACCGCATGTCCGCGCTCGTCGGTCCTGACCTTGGGCCTCTGCACAATCCGAGTGGTTTTCTTCAGATCGTCGTTCATGAGGGGGCTCCCGGGAGAGCCGCAAGCGCGCGGCTTCGCCCGACTTTATGCCAGGGCCATGCGATTTTCAATCGCTGCGCGCAGAGCGCAGGTGGATACGGCTTTTGTCCGCCTACAGCGATACAATAGCGCGCCATGAGCGAATACAAGAAAACGATATCCCTGGTACTGGGCAGCGGCGGTGCCCGAGGGCATGCGCATATCGGCGTCATACGGGCGCTCGAAGAACGCAACCTGGCCATATTCAATATTTCGGGCACCTCGATGGGGGCTGTCATCGGCGGTATCTATGCGGCCGGGAAACTGGATACCTATACAGAGTGGGCCTACCGGCTCGACAAGAGCGACGTCGTCAAGCTGCTGGACTTTTCGTTCACGTGGACGTCGATCTTCAAAGGCGAACGAATAATCGAGGTGCTCAAGGAACTTGTCGGTGATCGGCAGATCGAGGATCTCGACAAGGGCTTTACTGCCGTTGCGACGGCGCTGGACGAACAGCGGGAGGTCTGGCTCAACAGCGGCTCGTTGTTCCGTGCCGTTCGGGCGTCAACCGCAGTGCCCGGCGTGTTCGCACCGGTGGAGCTGGATGGCAGAACGCTGGTCGATGGCGGCCTGGTGAACCCGATTCCCATCGCGCCGACGCTCAATGATTCGACCGACCTGACGATAGCCGTCAATCTCAGCGGGTCCGAAGATGACCACGCCCGCTACAAGGCAAAAGAGGCCGAATCGTCTGCCGGCACGAATGACAGCGGCTATCGGGAGCGAATTTCCCAGTTCGTCAACAACCTGCTGGAGAGCGAGGACTCCGGTCAAGCCTCACCCGATGCCGCAGATCTGCTGGTCAAGTCGATAGACGTCATGCAGGGCGCAATTGCGAGGCTCAAACTGGCCGCGTATGCGCCCGACCTGATCGTGAAGATACCCAGGAACGCATGCAGCTTCTTTGAATTCAGTCGCGCCGAGGAAATGGCAGACCTGGGTTACGAGCGCACATGCAAGGCCCTGGATGAAATGGGACTCTGATCCTGGTGTTTCCAGGACCGGCTGCCCTGTATCAGCCGGTCAGGGTTTCGTCACGGCCAGCCACTGTTTCATGAAGCGTTTGCCTTTCGAGGTCAAATAGACGCGCTTGATTCGCAGGTTGAGGGGGTCTGTCTTCAGGGCCAACAGGCCCGGGCCGGGCGTCTTCCTGGTCGTAAGCGAGGACAGGTCTGCAAGGTTTCGGGACAGCGCCGTGATGGAGGTTGAATCGAGGTGACCAAGCAGCTCGCGCTGACTCAATCCCTCATGAAAATAGACGGCGATAAGGATCAGGAGTCGCTGCGCGGTTATATCCGGACTGAGCCTCGCTCGCGCAAAGCGCAAGGCCTTATCGAGCAGCTCAAAGTTCCTGTCATCGCTTCTGTCTGTCATCGCGATCTATCGAATGCGGGCGTGAGTTTTCGAAGAAGAGTGTGCGGGCATCGCTTCACGCTGTGACGTCCGGCTCGGAAACTTCTTCCGACTTCGAAACGAGCGCCGTAATCTTCGATCCCACTGCGAGCTTAATATTTTCCTCGCCAACGGGAAATCGGACGCGGCCACCTGCTGTTGTGAAAAAAAGAATCAGCCGATCCGGGTGCTTTTCGCGGTAGTCGTCATAATCGAAATTGTCCTTGAGCTCCGTCGTCTTCGTTTTGAAATCTTTTCCAAACAGTGCGAACAGATCGTTCATGGATTTCTTGCCGTCGAACAGGACGCGGCCAGCCGATTCGCCGCTGACCTGATGTTTCTCGTGAGATGACTCCGATTCATGTTTCACGGTGTACACCGAATCGCGACCGAATTCATAACGGTACTTGACGCAGGCAAGCTCGTTGATGCCCGGCCGGTGAGACAGTGCCAGCAGCCGACCGAGGCCGATAAGTTCGAGGTGCCGCTCCGCGTAGCTCGATACCGGGCTTCCATAGAATACCGGCAGGCCGGCCATGCGCGCCTTGCTGATTCCGTCCCAGCTCGTTGACGCGACCAATACACGATGGCCCGCAGAGCGCAGTGCCTCGGCGTAGCCCACGGCGACCGTATTCGCGCCAACGATCAGTACGCCGTTGGGGTCCGGATTCGCGATTCCGAGCCAGCGGGCGACGAATCCGCCAGACAGGCTTTGAATGACCACCGTACCGACGATGATGGTAAACACCATGGGCACGAGGTTTTCGGCGCCCGGATATCCCATCCCCTCGAGCCGCAGGGCGAACAGCGCGGATACGGCCGCGGCGACGATGCCGCGCGGAAATATCCAGCCCAGAAATACCCGTTCCGGCCATTTCAGCTCGCTGCCAAGCGAACTGACCAGCGCCCGTAAAGGACCGGCGACAAACTGCAGAATCAGAAGCACCGCTATCGCGCCCAGACCAAGTCCGAGCAGGCCGCCAAAGTCGATGCGTGCCGCGAGAATAATAAACAGGCCGGCAACGAGAACAATAGTAAGACTTTCCTTGAAGTCCAGGATATCGTCCAGATCGAGATCCCGCATGTTCGCCTGCCAGACGCCCATGATGGTTACCGCCAGCAACCCCGATTCCGTGGCGACGCTTTCCGCGAGACCGAACACGAGAATCACCATCGCGAGCGCACCGTAGTCACGCAGGAAGTCCGGCAACCAGTGCTTGCGAAGGACGATCCCGAAGGTGTGGCCGACCACAACGCCAAGTCCGGCGCCGACCAGGATGATCGTGGCAAGGGTCCCGAACAGCTGGGAGGTCGTTGCGGCGGTTTGTGTCACGATGATGAAGTCGAATACCAGTACCGCAAATATCGCGCCTAGCGGGTCGACAAGAATGCCTTCCCAGCGAAGCACATTGGATATGGCGTTCTTCGGTCGGACCGTCCTCAGCAGCGGCACGATCACGGTCGGGCCGCTCACTGTGACGATCGCACCGAACAAGGCGGCAAGGTAAATATCCCAGCCGAGAAAACTGTGCGCTGAAAAGGTCGCCACGACCCAGGTGATGAGGACGCCGACGGTTATGAGATTGCGTACCACGTTTCCATGGCCGCGAATCTCGCTGAACTTGAGCGTCATGCTGCCTTCGTAGAGGATGACGGCGACGGCAAGCGAAACAAAAGGTTCGAGCAGGTCGCCAAACACCTCGTTCGGATCGAGCAGGCCGAGCCAGGGGCCGACTACGATGCCGGTGAGCAGCAGGAATACGATGGATGGCAGCTTGACGCGCCACGCCAACCATTGACACGCGAAGCCCGCGACGAGTACGCCGCTCAGAATGAAAAGATTGCTGCCATGCATGGGCGTACGCGCCTCAGGTCTCGTCGAAGGCGTATTGTACGCTCAATAAAAAAGGGCCATCCAGGAAGATGGCCCTCTGTTGTCTCGCGTGCCGACGCAGCCGGCGCCAGCCCGATCCTGCGCCTGGCAGGAATTCGACCGTATTCCTCAGGCTGCTCTGCCCTTGGACAGCCCGACAATATTGGCTGCCGCGAAATCCCAGTTGATCAGCTTGTCAAGAAACACGTTCGTGTAACTCGCGCGATCGTTCTGGTAGTCGAGATAGTACGCATGCTCCCACACGTCGAGAGTCAGTAACGGCTTCATGCGTGTACCAACGGGCGAATCGGCGTTGCCGGTCGTCATGATGCGCAGATTCGCGCCATCCTGTACCAGCCAGATCCAGCCACTGCCAAAGTGCGACAAAGCGGCCTCGCGGAATTGCTGTTTGAACCCATCAAGATCGCCGAAATCCCTCTCGATCATCTCCTTGATCTCGCCGCCAGGCTTCGCTGCCCCGGTAGGCGCCATGCTTTCCCAGAGGAAAGTATGGTTCCACGCCTGGGCCGCATTATTGAGAATACTGATATCGGCATTCGTTCGGGCCCTGGCAATGATGTCTTCCAGTGACAATTTCGCGTAGGGCGTGTCGGCGATAAGCTTGTTGAGTTTCTCGACATAGCCGCGATGGTGCTTGTCGTAATGAAAGGAAAGAGTGCGCGCAGATACGTGCGGTTCCAGCGCGTCCTGCTCATACGGTAATTTCGATAAAGCGATTGTCATTCAAGACCTCCTTGTTAATCACGAACCTTACCACAACGGTTGCGATAACGCAACGATCGTGATGCCGGGTTTATTTGCTGTGCAGACACAGCTTAAGACCCTGCAGCGTTTTGGATCAGGCTTAACCATTTCGAAAACCCAAAAATACGCAATCCCTGCCCGACAAGTTGTAACAATTGGTTTCGCGCATGATCCTGTCCGACAAACCGGCTCACTTTCGACGGGCAGCGGGATTTGCTACGTTGCAATGCCACCGATCGCGGCGTAAACCTTTACGAACGAGCATCGCAATGAGCACCGACTACCTTTACGATCAAACGCACTGGGCTCCGGTTAAACGCCGTGGCCCTTTGCCGACGTTTTACTACCACGAACATTTCATGGAGATGCTGGACTTCGTCGAGCGCAATTATGCGCAGGTGCTGTTCGATCGTCACGTCGATCTGATTCGGCGATTCAGGGCGCTGCCGGAGCCTGCACAGTGCCTCTACGTTCGCCTCGTCAATCGCAAGGGCCGTGTATTCGCAGCAAACAAGTTGCGGTATCCGGAACTTGGCGACACGCGAGCTCTATTGAGTACCCTGGCAGACGAGGGCTGGACAGGCTCACCGCGGGAGGAGCACTACGCCCACGTCCTTGGTCATCTGACCAAAGCGGAAATAGGCCGCGTGCTGCTGCCTATATTCACCGGCATGAGCCGGGCCATGAAGAAAGACGAACTGGTTCGCTTTGCACGCGAGCACTGCTCTGCCGGCGATTTCATGGCAGCGATGAAGGCCGATCGCCTGCTGGTACAGCGCCGTGTCGATGAGGTTCGCTATCTGCTGTTCCTGTACTTCGGTCGCGTGCAGGATGGTCTTTCGCAATTTACGATGCGCGATCTCGGCCTGGTACGAACGCAAGGTCTCGGCAAGAAATACGAACCGCGCTACATAGACTGCGTGGAGGCACAACAAAACTATTTCTATCACCTGCAGCTGTATCGACTCAACCCGACGGACCGGCGCGGTCTCGTGCAGATGGCCCAGACCGCGTCGGCATGGCCGGAACCGGACTTCACCAGCAGCGCGGCAGCAAGGGACAAGCTCGCTTACCGACTGGGCCGGGCGCTGGAACGATCGGGCGATACGGAGTCGGCGCAACGGGTCTATGAGCTTGGCGAATCCGCGAAATGCCGTGAACGCCTGATCCGCCTGCTGCTGACATCGGAGCGGCGCGACGATGCGGAACGGCTGCTGTTGCGTTGCATGGACAGTTCTCGCAGCGAGGATGAAGCCATGATGGCGACCGACCTGTATGCCCGCAAATTCGGCAAAAAGCGCACGTCGACACGAACCGATGAGCTGCGGGCGGCCGAGATCATCGAAATCGACGAATCCAACAGCGGGTCTCCTGAGCTTGCCGCAATTGCGTACTTCGAGGAACAGGGCCTCAGCGCTTTTCGTACCGAAAACCTTCTCTGGCGCACCTTCTTCGGTCTGCTCTTCTGGGAGGAGCTGTTCGGCGATGAAAGCAGCACGCGACATTCCCCGTTCGAGTTCCTGCCGGCACCGCTTGTTGACGGCAGTTTCCTTACCCGAAACAGACAGCAGATCGAATATCGTCTCGGCATCCTTGATGACTCCTGTCGATTGAAGAAGGAGCTGCTCAAGGCCAGTACGAAGCACTACGGCAAGGCGAACGGCGTTTTTCGCTGGCGGCAGTCGATACTCGATGCGCTGTTTGCTTTCATCGACAATGCCCGAGCCGATCCGATCCGACAAATCCTGCAGCGCTTTTGTGAGAACTATAAGGAGATGCGCTACGGCTATCCGGACCTCATGGTCGTCGACGGAGACGGCGCGCGGTTCGTCGAAATCAAGGCCGAGGGCGATCAGCTACGGCGCAACCAGCTGCTGCGCCAGAATCAGCTTCGCGAGGCAGGGTTTCGCGCCGACGTGGTTCGCATTCGCTGGATTCTGGATCCGGATCAGACCTACGTCGTTGTCGATGTCGAAACGACAGGCGGGCGAGGGGAGCAGCATCGCGTCACCGAGATCGGTGCCGTGAAGGTTAAGAACGGCGAGGTCATCGACCGCTTTCAGACGCTTCTGAATCCGCAGCGCGCAATTCCGTCAGGCATTACGCGTCTTACGGGAATTTCGGCGGAAATGGTTGCGGACGCACCGCTGTTTGCGGATATCGTCGACGAGTTCGCGGCGTTCATGGGTGACGCAATATTCGTCGCGCACAACGTCGACTTCGACTACGGCTTTATCGCGCGTGAATTCAAGCGTATCGGCCGGCCGTTCCGTCACCCGAAGTTGTGCACCTGCGCATCGATGCGCAAGCTGTATCCGGGCCAGACGTCCTACAGCCTCGCGGCGCTTAGTGAGAACTACGGAATCGCGCTCAGGCAGCACCACCGCGCGCTCTGCGACGCCGAGGCTGCCGCAGAGCTGCTGCTTTTGATTAACGAAAAGCGTGCGGAGACTTGCCTAGCCGGGCTTCGGTGAGTAAACCGAGCACCAGCCGCTTGCCTTAACGGCCTTGCCCGGAAAAATTGAACAGGCCGCCCATTCGTCGGTGGCTTTGCCCTGGTAAAGGGCGCAGTTCGAACAGACCTGTCCGGCTTGGTAGCGTGGCTGTTTGGCCTTATCGATGGTCGTAGCGTCATGAACGTAAGCCATTGATTTGGCCTGCCGATCGTCTTCGGCAAGATGCGGCAAGCCGCTTGGTTTCGGCGCTGCAGGCGCAGAGTCCGCGCCCGACGCAGCGGGCGCCTTATCGTCGCCACCGGAGCAGGCGGTAATACCCAGGATGGGCATAAATACGGCACCGCCGCCGACGAGTTTCAGGAATCGGCGACGTTGTTCGGTTGTTTTGCGATCTTCGGGCATGGTTTTCTCCAGGTTTCCGCATTTCGCGGATACGGCTAGCTGAGCGGTGGATTCTGTGAAAGCGGCGGCCGAATTGCAAGGCTGGGACTAAGTGGCGAGCCGGACTAACACCGAAAGACAAGTTCAGTTCTGGCGAAAAGCCTGCGGCCGAAGGCAATTAAAATCGTCGCCTTCCGCGGGATGGCATTGAGGCGGGAAACCGCGCACCCGCCAAACATCGAGGATACCGTCTTTGCGCACCTGATCTCTCCAGCGGGGATGATTATAAAAGGGCATGGTGGCAACCCAGTCGAAGACGTTGGGTACATTACGGTAGTCACGGTCCCATGCAAATTTCGCAAAGTCAAAAACCAGTTCGTCGTCGTCCCGCAGGATCAGCTCGGCGAATTCACCAAACCGAGAGTTGGTGTGATTGCGGATAGCTAGCAAGGCTTCCTCTCGGCTGCTCGAGTTTCTCAGCGTGTCCGCAACGTCGCGGTCTTCCGCGCCAGCGGTGCCCGCCGCAACGGCATCGCCAATCGTCGTTGCGGCTTCCTCGAAGCGACCGCTGCCAAGATACAGATTGAAGAGATTGGCGTAAGGGAACGGCAGCGTCTCATCTAGGACGAGCGCTCGCCTGAATTCCGGTATTGCCGCATCGGGCTTGCCAGCAAAGAAAAGTGAACGGCCCAGCGTATTGCGATAGATCGCGACCAGCGGATCGAGTTCCACCGCGCGCTCGGCATGACGCTGCGCCTCTTCGTAGTAGCCAGCCTCCAACAGGTTCTGCGCGAACATGTCGAGGACACCCGGGTCGTCGGGCAGCAGTTCGACCGCCTTTTCAAAAGTCTCGTACGACCGTTCCCAGTCCATATCGATGGCGAGGAAGGCCGCGAGGTAGGCATATCCCAGGCCTTCGTCCGGGTTGAGCGCGATTGCCCGCTCTGCGGCGGCTCGCCCTATCGCATGCCAGCGTTGGTGATTCTCTTGTGCAACATCGTCGTCGCTATAAGACTCGTAGACTGAATATACTGCGGCGATCGTCGCCCAGCTCGGGGCAAACGCAGGATCACGGGCGGTCGCCTCGCTCAGCAAGAGCAGTGCCCGGTCCAGGTTCGCCTTGCCGCGTTGCTGATAAAGCTTGCGCGCGCGAAGAAAGTTTTCATACGCAACCAGGTCCTTTGTGCGTTCCTTCACCAGCGTTTCGGACGATAGTCCGAGCGACTGCGAAAGCTGGTTCGCGACCGCCCTGGCGATCTCGTCCTGGATCTTGAATATATCGGTGATTTCTCGATCAAAAGTCTCCGACCACAGGTGAAACCCGTCGTCGCCGCGGATCAGCTGCGCCGTGATGCGCAGCGTGGTCCCCGAGCGGCGCACACTGCCCTCGAGCACATGGTTAACTCCCAGCGCCGCGCCGATCTCGCGCAGGTCCTCGTTGCGGCCCTTGAAGGAGAAGCTCGATGTCCGCCCGGCGACTTTCAGTCCGGGAATACGGACCAGCACGTTGAGGATTTCCTCCGAGATTCCGTCGGCGAAAAACTCCTGGTCGCCGAGCTGTGAAAGGTCGGCGAACGGCAGCACCGCAATCGAATTCTCGGCAACGGATACCGCTGATGTGGCGGCGGATTCTCGCTCCGCACCCGGCAGGTAAGGTCGAACGACAATCAGCATGCCGACCAGAACCAGGCAGGCAATAATCAGAAGGTCGAGCTTGCGGCCCGTTTGCGGAGTGATCGACTGGCTGCGATCGACGTCCTTCTCGCGTTTGACGCCCTCGGGAGTCAGTTCGAAGGCCCAGGCAAAGAACAGGGCGACCGGCAAGCCGAGCAGCAATACGACGACGAGCGATTTGAGCGCCCAGTCGGGCGCACCGAAGTTCTCGAATGCAAACTCCGCTACCTGCGCGACGACCCAGCCCATGACCGCGTAGGCGGCGGCTACACGAACCACGTTGCGTCGTCTCAGTTCAGCGAAAAAGGACATGGGCAGTCTCGAGTCTTGCCACAAAGCGCGCAGTATACCGGTGCTCCGCCGACGAACGGTCGTTTTTTGACGACCAGCGGTAACGATCCGACGGGCGGTGTCGGCCGCCCGACCGCTGACATTCCCAGTCGCGCTTACGCTCTCTAGGATTGATCCTGAGAACAGAACGCAGGAGGCAGAGTTATGTCAACGTATATCAAGGCGCAGCAGAACGCCGCAGACAGGCCGGCAAGAACGAAATTCAACGTCGACAAGAGCGGTGAGAAGCAACAGCCGGTTGTCGAGAGGATCGATGTCACCGCGCTGGAGATCGACGATTCTTATGACGCGGACTGCGATCCGTATAACAGCACGGGACAGTATCTCGTGGACGCGCTAAAGAAAAAGTATGAAGACTAGTCAGGATAGCAAACTCGCCCGATCTACTTCATCCAACTGGCGTCATTGAAAAACTGCTTGTTGGCCTCCGTGTGCGGTTGCGCAAAATGCAGCACTACGCCGGCCGGATCAGCTACGTAAGTTATCAGCCAACCCCAAGGTGTAACCTCTGGTTCCGATATTGTAATGCTGGGGTGATGTTCATCGAGTTTGAGTCCCTTCATATACTCGTACCAGGCCCGTGTATCCTCAACCCAGAACTGTAACATCGCGTTTTGAGGCGCTTCGATATTAAGGTGTAGTGATACCAGGAATCGTTGATCACCAAAGTTCGTCGAAAATTCGCACGCACTTCCGCCATCGTCCCATAACTTCTGGAACCCGAGATCTGCGTAGAAAGACTTGGTGGCCTCATAGTTCTCGGGAGTACAGATTATGAATGGTCGGAAGTCTCGTATGATTGGCATTTTTAGGTTTGTTCCCGGCATAACTTTACTCTCCGAGCGTCTTGAGGATGTTTGTCCGACGTCGATGAAGATGCGACTTCTCAACAGTGTGCGCAGGAGCGATCCGCTTCGAGTCAGTAGCAGAAACTATAACCCAGACCTGGCGACTGCCGGCTTACCGCCAATATCGGCCGCTGAGTAATTGCTATTATCACCGCTCAGTTCTCAAGACCAGAGCGGTGAAACCATGAACAACAACAGATTATCCAATTGGCTCCAAATCGCAGCAAATGTCGGAATTGTTGTTGGATTGTTACTGGTCGGTGTACAGCTGAAGCAAAATTCAGACCTGCTCAAAACACAGATGCTGTATGACGAAAGCCGACGTGCAGTTGATCTTGAGACGCTGGTGGTTGG
>JBFELT010000005.1:0-44281 GCA_041552015.1 Woeseiaceae bacterium | reverse complement strand
GAGCTGACCACGGAAATGCGGCGCCTGACTCGTGCGCGCGACTGGCTAATCCTGACAAAAGCCAATTCTCGCTCGACGGTACACCGTCCCGCGTTCCTGGATTACGTCGGCATCAAGGTCTATAACAAGAAAGGCGACGTCATCGGTGAGCGCCGCTTCATAGGCCTGTTGACGTCGGTTGCCTACAGCGAGAGTCCCAGAAACATCCCGCTGTTGCGGCACAAGGTGCAAAAGATCTTCGAACGTGCGCATGTCGACGCCTCGGGGCATCGTGGCAAGGCGCTGCTGCACATCATTGAAACGTTTCCGCGCGAAGAGCTGTTTCAAAGTTCGGTGCAGGACCTGTCGCGAACGATGATCGGGATCCTGAACCTGCAGGACCGGCAGCGCGTAAAGTTTTTTCTCAGGCGCGATACGTTTCGACGATTTTTCTCCTGCCTTGTCTACGTTCCGCGGGAGAAGTACACAACGGCCGTGCGGCAACAGGTCGAGGCGCTGCTGATCGAAGCATTCGGCGGCGTATCGGCGGACTCCTCGGTACAGATCTCAGACTCGGCGCTGGCACGGCTACACACGATCGTGCGCACGCCTGCGGGTGAACGTCCGCGCATCAGCATTCACCACATCGAGCAGCAGATAGCAGATCTCGTCATCACCTGGTCGGACAGGTTGCGAACTGAATTGTTGAACAAGTATGGGCTGGACGAAGGCACCCGACTCTATCGCGCCTACAGGGACGTTTTTCCAGCCGGCTACCAGGAGGACACCACCCCCGCAGAAGCATGTTCGGACGTGCAGCAGATCGACGAGATGTTGCTCGAGGACTCATCCAGGGCCGTCAACCTGTACATGCCGGCCGAATCCGAGCCGGGACACATGCACTTCATGGTCTACAGCCGAAACGAACCGATCGCGCTATCGGAGGCCCTGCCGGTCCTGGAACATATGGGCGTCGACGTCTACACCGAGCGCCCCTATGAAGTAATACTGGCGAGCGGCGAATGCTTCTGGATCCAGGATTTTCATCTTCGCCACGAAAGCGGCTCGAACGTCGATATCGACGCAGTCTCGGACCGCTTCGAATCGTGTTTCATGTCGGTGCTGCGCGGCGACGCGGAAAACGACGGACTCAACAGGCTGGTCGTCAGCGCCGGTCTCGACTGGCGGCAGACCGCGTTGCTGCGGTGCTATGCCAAGCACATCCTGCAGCTCGGCGTGCCCTTCAGTCAGTCCTATATGGAAGATGTATTGGTCGCACATGCCGGCTTGGCCGCATTGCTGGTACGCCAGTTCGAGGTCCAGTTCGATCCGGACCTCGCCAAGTCCAGGCGTTCGCGCGAGCTGAAGGACATACTGGCAGGGGTCAAGCGTGGCATTGTCAAAGCGCGCAACGTCGATGAGGATCGCATCCTCACGGCATTCGCCGGTGGCATCGACGCAACCTTGCGCAGCAATTACTTTCAGCGCGCCGCCGGCGGCACGCCGAAGCCCTATATTTCGATCAAGCTCGATCCATCGCGCCTGCCGGAAATTCCGCTGCCGAAGCCCCGTTTCGAAGTGTTCGTCTATTCTCCCGAGGTCGAAGGCGTGCATCTGCGTGGCGGCGACATCGCACGCGGCGGATTGCGCTGGTCCGATCGTCGCGAAGATTTTCGAACCGAAGTGCTGGGGCTGATGAAAGCGCAGGTCGTGAAAAATACCGTCATCGTTCCGACCGGTGCCAAGGGCGGATTTTTCCCCAAGCGCGCACCCCTGGAAGACCGGGCCGCAATCGCTGCAAATGGCATTCACTGTTACAAGACCTTCATTCGTGGCCTGCTGGACCTGACCGACAATGTCGTCGACGACAGTATCGTGACGCCGGAGCGCATCGTGCGTCGCGACGGCGATGACCCTTACCTGGTCGTTGCGGCCGACAAGGGTACAGCGACGTTTTCGGACATTGCCAATGGCATCTCGGCGGAGTACGGCTTCTGGCTGGACGATGCGTTCGCGTCGGGCGGCTCAGCCGGCTATGACCACAAGGGCATGGCCATAACCGCGCGCGGAGCCTGGGAGGCGGTCAAGCGCCATTTCCACGAACTTGGCGTGAACATCCAGAAGGAGCCGTTTACGGTTGCCGGTATCGGCGACATGAGCGGCGATGTATTCGGTAACGGAATGCTGCTATCGAAAAAGATAAAGCTGGTCGCGGCATTCAATCACCGCAATATCTTTCTCGATCCAGACCCCGACCCGGCAACGAGTTTCCGCGAAAGGAAACGGCTTTTTCGCAAATCCGGATCCACCTGGCAGGATTACAATCGGGAACTGATTTCCAAGGGCGGCGGCATCTATTCGCGCAAGGACAAGATCATTCGCCTGAGTCCGGAGACGAGAAAGCTCCTCGACGTGAATGTACCGTCATTGCAGCCGGACGAACTCATTCGCGCCATTCTGAAAATGCCGGTCGACCTGCTATGGAACGGTGGTATCGGAACCTACGCGAAGGCCAGCACCGAGGGCCACTCCGATGTTGGCGACCGCAGCAACGATACGGTACGCGTCGATGCCGACGAATTGCGCTGCAAGGTCATTGGCGAGGGCGGTAACCTCGGTTTCACGCAGCGCGCTCGCGTCGAGTTCAGCCTGCGCGGTGGCCGCATCAATACCGATTTCATCGACAATTCGGGTGGCGTCGACTGCTCGGATCGCGAGGTAAATATCAAGATCCTCCTCGGCGATGTCACCAAGAAGAAAGGCATGACGCGCGCGAAGCGCGACGAGCTGCTCAGGTCGATGACAGACGACGTTGCCGACCTCGTCCTGAGGAACAACTATCTGCAGACGCAGGCGATCAGCATGAGTGAAATGCTGTCCGTCTCGCGTATCGATGAGACGGCCCGACTAATCAAGGCACTCGAGCGAACGGGTCTGCTGAACCGGGAACTCGAATCTCTTCCCAGTGAGACCGAAATCGAAGATCGCCGCAGCCGCAAGCAGGGTTTCACACGACCCGAACTGGCCATCGTACTCAGCTACGCCAAAATCGATCTCTACAATGGGCTTATCAGGTCGCAGGACAGTCTCGAGGATTTCCTGAGGATTGATCCACAGCGATATTTCCCGCCAGTGCTCAGGCGCCGGTATGCCGACCTTATCCCGGGACATCGTCTTAGCCGCCAGATTCTGGCGACACTGATTGCGAATGCGCTGGTCAATCGCATGGGTCCCGCCTTCATGAAACGGCTGCAGGACGACACCGGCGCGAATGTCGTGACGATTGCCCGCGCCTATGAAGTCGCGAGGATAATTTGCCGCGCAATGCCGCTCTTGCGTGAGATCGAGTCGCTCGATCACAAGATTCCGGCGGCCGCCCAGCTGTCGATGATGTTCGAAGTGAGTCGGACCCTGCGGCATGCGTGCTACTGGCTGATCGAGCAATACGGCGATCAGCTCGATATTGTGAACGCGGTTGATCGGCTCAAGGAGCGCATGGCAACCATTTACACGCGCTCGGGCACATACCTCTCCAAGGCCAGCGGCAAACGCAATGCCAAGGCAGAGAAAGCATGGATAAAGATGGGCGTGCCCGAAAAACTCGCACAACGCATGTCCCTGCTACTGGTGACACGTGCCGCCCTCGACATTGCCGACGTCGCCGCGGAACGCAAGCGTGACGTACTCGACACGGCACGCATCTATTCGAGCTTTAACGATGCGCTTGGGCTGCAGTGGCTGCACAACTGTGCCGAAGACCTGAAGGTAAGCGGTCGATGGCAGGCAATGGCGCGAAGCAATCTTCGCGATGAGTTCTACAAGATTCGCAGAGATATCGCGTTGCAGCTGCTGACCCGGCGCGGCACGCTGGATGGGCAGATTGTTGCGGCGAAATGGCTGGACAAGCATGAAGACGAAGTCAGGCATTTTCGCCAGATGATTGAAGAGATGAGGCTGCGTGGCACTTTTGACTTTGCTACGCTGTCGGTCGCCGCAGACGAACTGCGCAGTCTTACAACAGGCAGATAACGGAGACAACATGGCTGGCAAGCTCGTACTGTGCCGTCACGGGCAGAGTGACTGGAACCTGAAAAACCTTTTCACCGGCTGGACCGACGTCGACCTGACCGAAACGGGTATCCGGGAAGGTGTCGATGCAGGCCGACTGCTGTCGGAACTCGGCTACGATTTCGACATCGCCTACACGTCGGTCCTGAAGCGTGCGATCCGCACGCTGTGGCTGATTCTTGACGAGATGGATCGGATGTGGATACCGGTCGTTCGTGACTGGCGACTCAACGAGCGTCATTATGGGGCCCTGCAGGGGCTCAACAAGGCGGAGACGGCGGCCAGGTACGGCGATGAGCAGGTACACATCTGGCGCCGCAGTTACGATATCCCGCCGCCGGCACTGGACGCCGACGACGAACGCCATCCGTCTCACGATGCCCGTTACAGGGGCATTGCGAATCTGCCGGGTACCGAATCGCTGCTACTCACGCTGCAGCGCGTCATGCCCTGCTGGACCGAGCTGATCGCGCCCGATCTCAAAGCCGGCAAGAACGTCCTGATCGCGGCGCACGGCAACAGCCTGCGCGCGCTCGTGAAAATGCTCGATCAGATCTCCGACGAAGAGATCACCGGCTTCAACATCCCAACCGGTGTTCCGCTCGCCTACGAACTTGATGATGAGCTGAAACCCGTTTCTCGGGAATTCCTGGGTGACCCCGAAGCGATCGCCAGGGCGGCCGCCGCCGTCGCTGCTCAGGGCAAGGCTAAGTGATCTACGCGCTCGACGGGCAGGCGCCCGTGCTGGAAGGAAACGGTCATTATGTGGCTGATAACGCCACCCTCATCGGCCGCGTGCGCCTCAAGCACCAGGCCAGCATCTGGTTCAACGCCGTGCTGCGCGGCGACAATGACTGGCTGGAGGTCGGCGAACGGAGCAATATCCAGGACGGCGCTATCCTGCACACCGACCCCGGAATCCCACTCGTCGTCGGCGACGGCGTCACGGTAGGACACCGTGTCATGCTTCACGGCTGTCGGATTGGCGACAATTCGCTGATCGGCATCGGCAGTACGCTGCTGAACGGTGCCGTTGTCGGCAGGAACTGTATCGTCGGCGCGCATTCGCTGCTCACGGAAAACAAGGAGTTTCCCGACGGAAGCCTGATAATGGGATCGCCCGCCCGCATCGCGCGCAGTCTCAATGACGAGGAAATCGCGAACATCGGCTGGTCCGCGGACATCTACGTCAGGAACGCGCAGCGGTTCAGCGAGCAGCTTCCACGACAGGCCGACTGACAGATTCAGGATTGCTGTCGGGGGTCGGAGCGCAGTCTCTTGCGACCCGGATCGATGATGCGAACCAGACCTTCCTGCGAGGTCGAGGCCACCAGCCTGCCGCTTTCCGTGAACAGCTGGCCGCGTGCAAATCCGCGCGCACCGGACGCATTCGGGCTGTCCATCGAGTACAACAACCAGTCGTCGATCCTGAAGTCACGGTGAAACCACAGCGCATGATCGAGGCTTGCCATGATGACGCTGCCGCGCGTCATGGACAGACCGTGTGGCAGCGTCGACGTTGCTAGCAATTCAAAATCCGATACGTAGGCAAGCAGGTTCTGATGCAGCGCCAGGTCATCCGGAAGTCGGTCGACGGCGCGGATCCAGACGTGTTTCCTCGGCGGCAGTTTTTCACGCGAGTCCAGGCTGACGGGATCGATCGGCCGGAATTCGAAGGGCCGCTTGTCCGTCATGAAACGGCGCAGTTTCATCGGAACGTTTTCGAGCACGTCTGCCGCGACTTCGGTCAGATCCTTGAGACCGTCCGGTGGCGGTACCGCTGGCATTTCGCCCTCGTGTTCCAGGCCGTTCTCTGGAGTCTGAAACGACGCGGCGAGGTTGAGTATCGGTCGCCCATGCTGGATGGCCACGACGCGGCGATTCGAAAAACTGCCACCGTCACGCGCGCGATCGACGTCATAAATAATTGGCGCATGCACGTCACCACGGCGTAGAAAATAGGCATGCAGCGAGTGCGCGACCCTGCCCTCCACCGTGTGCTGCGCCGCCGACAAAGCCTGGCCAAGGACCTGGCCGCCGAAGACCTGCGGGCTGCCGATATCGCGGCTGTCGCCGCGATAAATATTGTCCTCGATGCGCTCGAGTTTCAACAGCGCAATCAGATCACTGAGTACCGGATGCATGGTCCAACCTGTCTCCAATTACCGAGCGTCGCCTGGTTTGAGCCTGCTAGTCCCCGAAGCCCGACAGGCCGCCGTCCACCGTGATACCCGTGCCGCTCACGAACACGGCGTCGTCGCTGGCGAGAAAAAGCGCGACTTTCGCGACGTCGACCGGCTCTCCCAGGCGCTGCGCCGCCGATCGAGCAATACAGTAGTCTCGCAAGGCCTTGTCCTTGCGAAAAACTTCGCGGCTCTCCGGTGTCATCACGGCGCCCGGCTGTATGTAATTCGCATTGACCGCAAACTCAGCCGTTTCCGCTGCTATCGCGCGCGTCATATTGGCGAGATCCTGCTGTGCGTAGGAGTAGGCGGAATCGCCAGCTATTCCAAAACAGCTTCGCAGCAAGCCGATATTGATGATGCGACCCTGCGGGCTCTTCTTGAGATGCGGCAATGCGATGCGGCAACTCTCCAGAATCAATGCCGCTCTCGACCGCAACAGACGCTCGAGTCTATCGGTGACTTCGGAGAACGGTGATTCCGGTTGCAGTGCAAAATCGTTGACCAGGATATCGAGTCCGCCGAGACGCTTGGTGACGTCATCGAGCAACGCGGTCATCTGCTCGGTGTCGGTGAACGAAGCAGCCACGCCCGTTATTCCCTTTACCCGCGAATAATGCCGCTCAACGCCGCTGTTGCGCCGGTCGACGGCGACCACCTTGGCACCGTGCTTTACGAGGGTGCGGGCGATTGCCTCTCCGATTCCGCCTGCCGCATTCAGGACAAGCGCATTGAGTCCGTAGAGGCGCAATGGATCGCCCATAGTGATTCCTTAAAGCTGTAGTAGAGAAGCCGGCTTTAATCCGGGAACGAATAGTCGGTGAATTGCCTGCGCAATTCAATCTTCTTCACTTTTCCGGTCGCCGTGTGCGGCAACTCGTCGACGAATACCGCATCATTGGGTATCCACCAGTCCGCCACTTTGCCCTTCAGATACCCGAGCATTTCCTCCCTGTCGAGTTCGTGACCCTCGGCCCGAACCACGACCAGCAGCGGACGCTCGGTCCACTTCGGATGTGCGACACCGATCACGGCGGCCTCGGCGACCGCAGGATGCCCCATGGCGGCATTCTCGAGTGCGATGGAGCTGATCCACTCGCCGCCCGACTTGATTACGTCCTTGGTCCGGTCGGTGATTGCCATGTATCCCTGCGCATCGATGGTCGCGACGTCACCGGTATCGAACCAGCCGTCCGACGTATGGGACCCCGCGCTGCCTTCGAGTTTGAAATAGTCGCTGCAGATCCACGGGCCGCGAACCTGCAGGGCCCCGTAGGCGACGCCGTCCCACGGCAACTCCTGTCCCTCTTCGTTCACTATGCGCAACTCACAACCAAAGATGCCGCGACCCGCCTTGGTCGCAAGGTCAAGTCGCTCCTCGGGTGACAGTGATTCGAGGCCGGCTTTGAGCGAATTGCAGGTGCCCAGCGGACTCATCTCGGTCATGCCCCACCCCTGGCGAAGCTCAACGCCGTGCTTGTCCCGGAATTCCCGGATCATCGAACGCGGCACCGCGGCACCACCGACCAGCGTGCGTCTCAGCTTGTCGAGGCGCTTGCCGGCGCTGGCGCAATGCTGCAGCAGCGCCAGCCACACCGTCGGAACACCGAGCGCCATGGTCACGTCCTCCGAGTCCATCAACTCGAACAGCGCGGCACCATCGCCCATCTTCGGACCCGGAAAAACCAGCTTCGCGCCGACCATCAGGCAGGTGTACGGCACTCCCCAGGCGTTGACGTGAAACAGCGGCACAACGGGGAGCACGCAGTCCGTACTGGACAAATCCATTATGTCAGGCGCCGGAGCAGCGTAGGCATGCAGCACCGTTGAGCGGTGGTCGTACAACACACCCTTCGGGTCGCCCGTCGTACCGGACGTATAACACAGCGCAGACGCGGATCGTTCGTCGAGGTCCGGCCATTCGTACTCGGACGATTCGGCGGCAAGCAGTGTCTCGTAGCAAACCGTGTTCGGCAATGACGTCTCCGGCATATGCGCTTCGTCGGTCATCACGACAAATCCCTCGACATTCGGGATCTTCGGCAGCAACTTTTCCAGCAAGGGCACGAACATGAGATCGGTGAATATCCACCGGTCCTCGGCATGATTGATTATGAAGATCAGTTGCTCGGGAAACAGGCGCGGATTAACCGTATGGCAGACGTAACCCGCGCCGCTGATACCGTAATAGAGCTCGAGGTGCCGATAGTCGTTCCAGGCGATGGTTGCAATTCGGTCGCCCTGTTCGAGCCCCAGCCTGTGCAGCGCATTGGCCACCTGTTTCGAACGATTGACGGCATCGCGAATCGTACAGCGATGACGGGGGTTGTCCGCGGTAACCGAGACGATTTCGCGGTCACCGTGAAATCTTGCGGCGTGCTCAGCAATCGAGGAAATGAGCAATGGCCTGTTCATCATGAGTCCGTGCATGTTCGATACCCTATCTTTTGATCATCGTTTTACTTTTTCGGCGTGCCCGGGCCGATAAGAAACCAGACGATCAGACCGATCAGCGGAAAAGCGGCAACAACGACGATCCAGATCACTTTCCTGAGTGTGTCGGCCGTGCTGTCGAGAATCCGGACCGCCGCATAGACGACCAGCGCGAGATGGATGATTCCCCAAAAGCCGAGTTCCCGCATTGTGTTCTCCCTGTTCGCGGCTAGTTTATCGCGCTGCGCCGTTACATTGAATGGCGGCAGGCCGTGGCGTCGTCAGCCGTTGAAAAAATACATACCCAGTGTCTCTGCGACGCACGCCGGCTTGCGTGCACCCTCCATCTCGAGCCTGACCTCTGAGGTCAACAGCAGTGCGCCGGCTCGCTTGCGAGCCTGCAGAACCGTTGCCCTCGCACGCAGTCGGGCCCCTACCGGAACCGGCGCATAGAAGCGCACCTTGTTGAGTCCGAAATTGATCGCACGCGCGAGGTTCTCGACCTCGATGAAGTTGCCGGTCAGGGCCGGAATCAGTGCGAGTGTCAGATAGCCGTGCGAGATAGTCTTGCCATCAGGCATTTCCCGGGCTGCCCGTTCGGTATCGACATGAATCCACTGGTAGTCGCCCGTCGCCTCCGCGAACTGGTCTATGCGATGCTGATCGATGACGACCCAGTCAGACAGTCCGACCTCCTCGCCCTCGAGCCTCTTGGCATCCTCGATGGATCTTATCAGTCGCACACTCTACCCCAAGCCCCGATCAGACACTCCCTGGCAAGCAGTGATACCTGATAGCCGCCTAATCTGCAATGCTCGCAGTCGATTGTCGCTTTGATTAGTAGCCGCCGTGATCCGCGCAGCGTTCGCAATTCACCCAGCCGGAATCACCGTCGACATAATGTTCCTTCTTCCAGATCGGCAGGCGCACTTTCAGTTCATCGATAATATATCGGCAGGCTTTGAAGGCCTCATCGCGGTGCGCGGATGCAACGCCCACCCAGACCGCGAGATCGCCAATTTCCAGAAGCCCGGTTCTGTGCACGCAGCGTGCTTCCAGAAACGGAAATTTCTGGCGCGCTTCATCGAGTACACGCTGGCCTTCGGAAATGACGAGCGGCTCATACGCCTCATACTCCAGGCGCCTGACATTGCGGCCCTCGTTCAGGTTTCTTACCCAGCCCTCGAAACTGCAGAAGCCCCCGGCGCCGGCATTTGCGAGACTGCGTTTCAGCGACTCCGCGTCGATCCGTTCCGCGGTGACCTCGATCATCTCAGCCACCCGCGACGGGCGGAAACAGTAGCACCGTATCGCCGTCACTCACCGGCGATGTCCAGTCCGCCATTTCGTCGTTGATGGCGACCTTGCAGTGTCCGTTCGGCTCGCGGGATCCGTGTCGCAACCGGGTTTGCTCGAACACATCCTTTGCCGTCGCAACATCGAGGCTGAGCGTCTCCTGAGCGACGCCGGCGTGTTCACGGAACATCGCGAAATAGCGTACCGTAATTGTCTTCATGGCGGCCGTCACGATCCCGCCCCCAGGATACTTCGATCGAGATCCTCCGGCGTATTGACGTTATCGAGCGCGCGCGGGTTGGGTTGTTCAAGCAGCAAGGTATCGGAGCGAATGAGTATCTTGCGCGGACAATGCACACCCTCGGCGACGAAGCGCCGCAGGATGTCCACGCTTTCGGCTGTATATACCGCGCACAGGGGCTCCGGAAGCCGGTCATGACTGCTCAGGTAGGCCGAGAACGGCTGCTCGTGCGCACGGTGTGCCAGCAAATGCGCAATCGTCTCTGCATCGATATTTGGCAGATCGCAGGCCAGCACCAGCCAGTCAACATCGGGAAAAAGCTCCATCGCCGAGAGTATGCCGGCAAGCGGGCCAAGATCCTCGTAACGATCGACGATTTGCTCGAAGCGGCTGCGTTCGGCTTCGCCTTGCTGGTCAGCGCGCGTCGATACGAATACTCGATCAACCAGGTCGCCGAGCAACCGCACCACGTAGGCAAGCTGCGACTGCCCTTCCCGACGCAGCGCCGCTTTGTCCTGCCCCATGCGGCGACTGCTGCCGCCCGCGAGTACCAGGCCGTACAAGGGCTTTCCTGGCGATTCAGGCATCACGCCTGAAATCCTGCTTGCCGCCGGTCTTGGCCATCAGCCGCGTCTCACCGATGATGATGTCATGCGACACGGCTTTTAGCATGTCGTAAACGGTCAGTGCTGCAACACTGGCACCCGTCAGTGCCTCCATCTCCACCCCTGTCTTGTGGCTTACCCTGCAACGACAGTCGATGACGGCGTCATTGCCTTTCATCCGAATCGAAATGCTGCAGTTGTCCAGCCCGATCGGATGGCAAAATGGAATCAGTTCGTGTGTTTTCTTCGCGGCCATGACACCGGCGATGATTGCGGTCGCAAAAACCGGCCCTTTCTTCGAAGCGATCTCTTCATTGGACAGCAGCTGAACGACGTTCTCCGGCAGCCGCACGACGGACTGCGCGTGAGCCTCGCGAAGCGTGGCTTTTTTCCCGCTGACATCAACCATCGCTGGCTGGTTGTCGGCATCAATATGACTGAGTTTGCTCACACTATCCCCCGATTCGGTACATTTCGACTTTGCGTTGCCTGTGAGCTTCGGCCAATTCAGGGCTTCTTAGTTCACTGTAGCGATCGGCGCGTTGCAGCCAGATTCGGGACAGTATATCGGTAAGCTCCTCCTCGTCCGCCTCGTTCCTGAGCGCTTCGCGCAGATCCGTACCCTGGCTGGCGAACAGACAGGTGTAGAGCACACCATCCGCCGACAGTCTCGCCCGGCTGCAATCGCCGCAAAACGGCGCCGTCACCGAAGAGATAAATCCGATTTCGCCCTCACCGTCAATATAGGCATAGCGGCGCGCCACCTCACCCGGATAATTCTTGTCAATCCGACGCAGGGGCCATCGCTGCGAAACACGTTCCAGTAACTCCCGCGACGGAACGACCTGATCCATACGCCAGCCATTTCGATTACCGACGTCCATGAACTCGATGAGTCGGACGACATGCGGGGTGCCTCGGAAATGTTCCAGCAACTCCATGAGCGTGTGATCGTTGACGCCGCGCTGCACCACGACGTTGATCTTGATCGGTGACAGGCCGGCGCTTTCAGCGGCATCGATACCGCGAAGGACCGTTTCGAGATTCCCTCGGCCACCGCTCATACGACGGAAGACCTCCTTGTCCAGGCTGTCGAGACTGATCGTCACGCGCTGAAGTCCTGCATCTTTCAACCTGCCGGCCAGCGGCGCGAGCAACATGCCGTTGGTCGTCAACGCAAGGTCGTCGATCCCGGGAAGTCTTGCGAGGCCCTCCACGAGCGTTGCCAGATTCTTGTCGAGCAGCGGTTCCCCGCCGGTCAGGCGAATCTTGCTGACGCCGAGCGCTGCAGCGACGCTGGCCACTCGCAGTATTTCCTCGTAGGTCAGCCTCTGCTTCTTCTTCAGAAACTCGTAGTCGGCATGGAACTTGTCCTCCGGCATGCAGTACGGGCAGCGAAAATTGCATTGGTCGAGCAATGAGATACGCAGATCATGCAGCGGCCGCCGCAGCGCGTCCTGCAGTTGCTTGCGCGCCACAATCGGCTGCGCCTCGGGCTGTCCGGTTGAACTCATCGTCTCATTCTGCCCTAAGCCGGGCCTGTAAACACTAGCCGGGAGTCCGCAGGGCCCTCTGTGACAAACCGCAACAGACGGAACTCCCGGGGTTTGCTAAGCTGCGGCGCTGATCCAGAGGGGATAACACCGAATGAACGTAGATTTCAGCCCGGAAGAGCTCGCTTTTCAAGAGGAAGTCAGGGCCTTCTTTCGTGACGAATATCCCGAGGATATCCGTCAAATTCGGGAAGCCGGAGCGGAGCTGCCGCCAGAGGACCAGATCCGCTGGCAGCAGCTGCTCCACAAGAAAGGCTGGGCCGGTGTCAACTGGCCGGTCGAGTATGGCGGCACAGGCTGGACGCCGGTTCAAAAATACATCTTCGCCACGGAAGAGGCCAACGCCAACGCGCCGATAATCGTTCCCTTCGGCCTCAGTATGGTCGGTCCGGTTATCTACACCTACGGCAGCGAGGAACAGAAACGACGATTTCTGCCGGACATACTCGCCAGCAAGGTGTGGTGGTGCCAGGGCTACTCGGAGCCGGGTGCCGGCTCCGATCTCGCCTCGCTGAAAACGCGTGCGGATCTCGTTGGCGACCATTTTGTCGTCAATGGCACCAAGACCTGGACGACGCTCGGCCAACACGCTGACTGGATTTTTTGCCTTGCGAGGACAAACACCGATGTTGCGCGTCGCCAGGAAGGCATCAGTTTTATCCTGATCGACATGAAGTCGCCGGGCGTGTCCGTGAAGCCAATAATCCTTCTGGATGGCGTTCACGAGGTCAACGAAATTCACTTCGACAACGTCGAGGTTCCGACGGAAAACCTGGTTGGCGAAGAAGGCAAAGGCTGGACATACGGGAAGGTCCTGCTGCAGCACGAGCGCACCAATATCGCCGGCGTCGCGCGATCCCGATATCGTGTAAGGCGCCTTCGCGCCCAGGTCGAGCGCCCGGTCCGTGGCGCCGTGCCGCTCGCCGGCGACAAGTCCTTCATGCGCAAGCTCGCGGCTGTCGAGGTCGAACTCAAGGCGCTTGAATATACCGAGCTTCGTACGCTCGCCGCGGTCGCCTCCGGCAAGGCGCCGGGGCCGGAGTCCTCGATACTGAAGATCAAGGGCACCGAGATTCAACAGGCGATCGACACTCTTTACCTGCAGTCCGCCGGCTACTACGGGCTGCCCTACGTACCCGGGCAGACGGCGCCAGGGTTCGCGGGTGAGCCGGTCGGAGAGGGACGCGAGACCCAGTCGGCGCTGCGCTACTTCAATTTTCGCAAGGCATCGATTTACGGTGGCTCTAACGAGATCCAGAAGAACATCGTTGCCAAGCACGTGCTTGGGCTCTGAAATCATGCGAACTAACCGGGCAGGACACCAGGAAACCTCAGATGAATTTTTCGCTTAACGAAGTCCAGGAGATGCTGGCCGACAGCATCGACAAGTTTATCGACAACGAGTATGCGTTCGACACGCGGCAGAAATATGCCGCAAGCGAAGCCGGTTACAGCGAGGATGTCTGGAAGATGTTTGCCGAACTCGGCTGGACCGCCGTGCCGTTTTCCGAGGATGACGGCGGATTCGACGGCGACCAGATCGATATCATGGTCGTCATGCAACGCTTCGGACGGGGGCTTCTCGTCGAACCCTATCTCGCCAACGTGATTCTTGCCGGCGGAATCCTGAAGCGCATCGGCAATGCACAGCAGAAAGCGCGCTGGCTACAGCCAATGATCGCCGGCGAGCTGCACGCGACCCTGGCCTTCACCGAACCGCAGGCCGGCTACGATCTTGCCAATATCGTGACGACGGCGACTCGTGACGGCGACAGCTGGATCGTCAGCGGCCGCAAAGGATTCGTGCCGAACGCCGGCAGCTCGAATCTCATCATCGTACCTGCGAGGACGGCCGGCGAGCCCGCTGATCGCCAGGGCATAACGCTGTTCGCGCTGCCGGCCGACGCGGCCGGCCTTGCGCTGAACAAGTACCCGACGGTCGACGGCCTCCAGGCCGCCGAACTGGCGCTTAGCGACGTTCGCGTCGACGCCGAAGCCGTTCTCGGCGAGATCGGTGAGGGGTTCTCCGCGCTGGACGCGACCATCGACGACGCAATACTGGCGGTCTGCGCCGAGGGCGTAGGCATCATGCAGGTCCTCAAGGACAAGACGATCGAATACGCGAAGAACAGGTCTCAGTTTGGCGTGCCCATCGGCAGCTTCCAGGCGCTGCAGCATCGCATGGTCGACATGCTGACTGCCTGCGAGCAGGCGCAATCGCTGTTGCTGTGGGCGGCCATAAGCTGTTCCAACGGCGACGCACAGGCCAGGCGCGCGGTGAGTTCGCTGAAGTACCTGGTTGGCAGCAGTGGACAAAAACTGGGTGAGGAAGCCGTGCAGCTGCATGGCGGCATGGGCGTCACCTGGGAACTCGACGTCGCGCATTATTTCAAGCGTCTTACGGCTATCGGTCAGCTGTTCGGCAACGCGGACTGGCACCTTGACAGGCTGGCCGACTGACCGGCCCGGCCAGTGCATACGCGCATGCGCCGCGCAGTAGACTAGTCCTAGGTCCGACAGACTGCTAGCGCCCGGAGCACTGCATGTTTCCGCAATTCATTGCCGATTTCTATGCCACTAATCAGGAGCTGCTCTGGCTGACGACGCTGTTTGCCGATCTTGGCTTTACGGTTTTGCTCTATCGCTGGTTCGGCAAGGCCGGCCTCCAGGTAGCAATTGCAACGGCCATTCTTCTGGCCAATCTCCAGGGACCCAAGCTAACCGTCATATTCGGCCTGCAAACGAGCCTCGGCGTCATCTTCTACTCGAGCATTTTCTTTGCCACGGACGTGCTGAGTGAAAACTACGGCAAGGCGGCGGCAAACAAGGCCGTGCGCATGGGATTTGCCGTCAGCGTCATCGTGCTCGTCATGCTCAGCCTCGCGCTGTTGTACCTGCCGAGCGACAAACCGGAAGCTGTCGAATTCTCGACGTCGATTCACAATGCATTTGCGACTATCGTAAATTTCACGCCACGATTTATTTTCGGTTCCTTGCTCGCGTACTACATCAGTCAGCACTTCGATGTCTGGGCGTTCCACAAGATAAAATCGGTGACGGGCGATCGTATGCTTTGGCTACGCAACAATCTTTCGACGATGAGCTCGCAGGTTGTCGACACGGTCATTTACTCTCTGGTTACCTGGTGGGGCATCGTGGATTTGAAAACAGCCCTCGCCCTGGGCGCGGCGAAGTACCTATTCAAGGTTGTCATTGCTATGATCGACACGGTGTTCCTGTATTGGGCCCGACACACGCACCGACTGCATCACGGCACCCCGCAAACCGTCGAGCAATGAAATGAAGCCATCCGGCGTCATCACGATCACGACCGACTTCGGCCACAAGGGTCCGTTTGCGGGCGTGATGAAGGGCGTCATCCTGAGTCGCTTTGCCGATGCGAAAATCGTTGATCTGGCGCACGATATTCCGGCCCAGTGGCCGCCGGAGGCCGGCTTCTGGGTCAGCCGCTCCTATGCCTGGTTTCCCGCCGGCACCGTGCATCTCGCCATTGTCGATCCCGGCGTGGGAACCGAGCGCGACATACTGCTTGCCGAGGTGGATGGCCACGTCTTCCTGGCGCCGGACAATGGCCTGCTGGGACCACTGCTGGATCGCGTTGCGAGGCCCCGGGTCTTCCGGCTGCTTGCCGACAAGACGGCCGCCCTCGCGCTGCCCGTTGCCAGCGCAACTTTTCACGGCCGCGATATTTTTGCGCCCGTCGCCGCCGAGATTGCAGCCGGCCGCACGACGGTGGACAGACTCGGCGAAAGGGTCAGCAGCTGGACGCCTGGCTGGCTGGACGAACCCGAGCGGATCAGCGGACAAATTAGCGGAGTTATCGTCACGATCGACGCATTTGGCAACCTGATCAGCAATATTGACGCCGGGCTGCTCGACGGGTTCCGCGAGCCGGTCGCCTGTATCGGCGGCCACCAGATCCCGATGCTACAAACCTATGGTCGTGCGAAACCCGGCGACCTGCTGGCACTGGTCAATTCCTTCGGAGTAATCGAGGTTGCCAGGGCGGAAGGCAGCGCCGCGGAAGGCCTGGGTTCTGATCGCGGCGCACCGCTCGTCATCAGGGACGGCTACAGCATCTAGGGAGCCTCTGCACAAGTTTCGAGCGGCGTCGGGCTAAGCCTGCTGCTGCATTGCCTGTTTCTCGATCTTCGCCCATGAATCGCGCAATGTGACGATGCGATTGATGACGCGCGAATCGCTGCTATCGTCCTTCTCGTCCGGACAGAAATAACCCAGGCGTTCGAATTGCACCGGCTGCCCGGGCGCCAGGTCCGCGAGCGACGGCTCGAGCTTGCCAGACACGGTCTCGAGCGAGTCAGCATTGAGCACGCTGTGGATATCGCTCGCCGCGTTCGGGTTCGCCACCGTGAACAGCCGATCATAGAGGCGCACGCTCGCATCGAGCGCATGCTGGCAGGAGACCCAGTGAATGGTGCCCTTGACCTTGCGATCGCTGCTGCCGGTGCCGCTGCGCGTGTCGGGGTCATAGCTGCAGTGAAGCTCGACGATTTCGCCCTGCTCATTCCTGATGACGTCGTCGCAGCGAATGATATAGCCAAAGCGCAGGCGCACCTCGCCGCCGGGTTTGAGGCGAAAGAATTTACGCGGCGCATCCTCCATGAAGTCGTCCTGCTCGATCCAGAGCTCCCGGGAAAACGGCAATTCACGCGTGCCGAGTTCCGGGCGGCCCGGGTGGTTCATCGCAGCCATCATCTCGACCTTGCCGTCGGGATAATTGCTCAATACGACCTTTAGCGGCTTCAACACTGCCATGCGCCGCTCAGCCGTCTCGCCGAGCGTTTCGCGAACGCAGTTTTCCAGCACGCCCATCTCGATAAGCTTGTCTTTCTTCGTAACACCGGCCCGCGACACAAAGTCTCGCAGTGCAGCAACCGGGTACCCGCGGCGGCGCATCCCTGCGATCGTCGGCATGCGCGGGTCGTCCCATCCGGACACGATGCCCTCCTCGACGAGCGCATTCAGCTTTCGTTTGCTGGTTACCGTGAAGGCAAGATTCAGGCGCGAGAACTCGATCTGCCTCGGGCGGTGCTCTGGCTGCAGCTGATCCAGGAACCAGTCATACAACGGCCGGTGGTCTTCGAACTCCAGCGTGCAGAGAGAATGCGTAATATGCTCGTAAGCGTCCGACAATCCGTGCGCAAAATCGTACATCGGATAGATGCACCACTGGTCGCCGGCATTCTGATGCGGAATGTGTCGAATCCGGTATAGCGCCGGATCGCGCATATTCATGTTCGGCGAACTCATGTCGATCCTGGCGCGCAGCACATGCTCGCCGTCGCCGAACTCGCCGGCGCGCATTCGTCGAAACAGGTCCATGTTCTCGTCGACGCTGCGATCTCGGTACGGACTGTTCCTGCCGGGCTCGGTCAACGTTCCCCGGTATTCGCGAATCTCCTCTGCGCTCAGGCTGTCAACGTAGGCACAACCCTTTTCGATCAGGCGGCAGGCGGCATCGAAGAGCTGTTCGAAGTAGTCGGACGCGTGTGTCAGCCGATCGCCCCAGTCGAACCCGAGCCAGTGCACGTCGTTCTTGATGGCATCGACATATTCCCTGCTCTCCTTCCCCGGGTTGGTGTCGTCGAGGCGCAGAAATGTGCGGCCGCCGGTCTCGGCAGCGACGCCGAAATTCAGGCAGATCGACATCACATGTCCGATGTGCAGGTAGCCGTTGGGCTCCGGCGGAAATCGTGTAACGATCTCCTCGTGCTTTCCGGACTCAAGGTCGTCGTGAATGATCTGGCGGATAAAATCCCGCGTCTGACTTTCGCTCATCAATTTTTTCTTGCCGCGTGCCGGGGAGGCGGTATTGTACGCGAACTGCCCAAGTTCGCGTACAATACCGTGCCTTGCCCGCTGGCACCCTTATACACTCCTCCAAGACAGTCCCGATAATGCCAACAATTACCCTACCCGACGGCTCCCAACGGCACTACGATGCCGCAACGACTGGCGCCGGAATTGCCGCGGATATCGGCAAGAGCCTGGCGCGCGATGCCGTTGCGATACGCGTAGACGGAACCCTTTGGGATCTGACCCGGCCGATCACCAATGATGCAAAGATCGACATCGTGACGCGCGATTCCGAGGAGGGCCTCGAGCTTCTGCGTCATGACGCAGCCCACGTGCTTGCCGAAGCCGTGAAAGAGCTTTGGCCGGATACGCAGGTCACGATCGGGCCGGCTATCGAGAACGGCTTTTACTACGACTTCGCCCGTGAAGCGCCATTCACGGAAAATGACCTCGAAACCATCGAAGAGCGCATGCGGGAAATCGTGGACCGGGACGAATCCGTAGAACGCGAAGTCTGGGAGCGGGACAAGGCGGCCGCGTTCTTCAGGAGTATCGGCGAGGAATACAAGGCCGAGATCATCGAGAGCATTCCGTCGGACGAAGACCTGACGCTGTATCGACAGGGCGAATTCATCGATCTGTGTCGCGGTCCGCATTTGCCATCAACCGGAAAACTCGGCAAGGCCTTCAAACTGACGCGCGTTTCAGGGGCATACTGGCGCGGCGACTCCGACAACGAGATGCTGCAGCGTATTTACGGCACCGCGTGGGCCAATGACAAGCAACTGCGACAGTACCTGCACATGCTCGAAGAAGCGGAGAAACGCGACCACCGCCGTCTCGGCCGCGTTATGGACCTGTTTCATTTCCAGGAAGAGGCGCCCGGCGCCGTTTTCTGGCACCCGAAAGGATGGCGTCTTTTTCAAAGCCTGATCGGCTTCATGCGCGAGCAGCAAAATGCGGCCGGCTACCAGGAAATCAACACGCCTGAGATCATGTCACGCTCGTTGTGGGAAGCATCCGGTCACTGGCAATCTTTCGGCGACAACATGTTCACGACGGAAACCGTGGATGGCCGGCATTTCGCGATCAAACCGATGAATTGCCCCGGTCATGTACAGGTCTTCAAACAGGGCATCACGAGCTACCGCGACCTGCCCGTCCGTCTCGCGGAATTCGGCAAGTGCCATCGCTACGAACCCTCCGGCGCGCTGCACGGCATGATGCGGGTGCGTGCGTTCACGCAGGACGACGCGCACGTGTTTTGCACGGCGGAGCAGATCACCGATGAGTCGATCGCCGTCTGTGACCTGATTCTCGGTATCTACCGCGACTTCGGTTTCGAGGATATTCGCATCAAGTTCGCGGACCGCCCCGAAGTGCGCGTCGGTGAAGATGCCGTCTGGGACCAGGCCGAGGCTGCCTTGCTGAAAGCGCTCGACGTTGCGGGACTCGACTACACCCACAACCCCGGTGAAGGTGCGTTTTACGGCCCCAAGCTCGAATTCGTCCTGCGCGATGCCATCGGGCGCGACTGGCAATGCGGAACTCTGCAGGTTGACCTGAACATGCCTGGTCGACTGGGTGCGAGCTACATCGGGGAGGACGGCAGCAAGCACCTCCCGGTGATGCTGCATCGAGCCATTTTTGGTTCACTCGAGCGATTCATGGGCATACTTCTCGAACATCACGCCGGCAACCTGCCACTGTGGCTGTCACCGGTGCAGGTCAAGGTGCTGACGATTACTTCGGACGCCGACGACTACGCCGAGGAGATCGCCGGCATCCTGGATGCCGCCGGAATTCGCGCAGAAACCGATCTGCGCAACGAAAAGATCTCCTACAAGGTTCGCGAACACAGCGTGGCCAAGGTTCCGGTGCAGTTTGCGGTCGGACAACGGGAGCTCGAGAAGCGCAGCGTCGCGATGCGTCGCCTGGGCTCCAAGCAGCAGCAGGTCCTGCCCCTCGACGACGCCATTTCAGCCCTCAGGGACGAGATCGCCAGCCGCGGCCCGGGCGCCTGAGGACCGGGGTCCGTCGAACATGCAGCCGCGCAGGCGAAACGGGTTCCCTGAGCCCTTCATCGGGTCGACCCCCGCTGTCGTTCAGGCAAACGTGACCTGCTGTCCACTTCGCCTGTGCGCCGCGTCACAGATTCTGCGATCTGTCCCCATGTCGCGACAAATTCGCCTGGATCGAGGGATATACTGACTTGACGCAAGGAATGCGTACGATTAGACATAACCCTAAGGAGCAGGCGAAGTGCGTCTGGACGAATTCAAAACTCAAGTCTTATTGCTGCATAGCGAGCAAAGTACCCTGGATAGCCTCAGTTCGGGGTTCGGCGACAGCTATACGGTGCACTGCGCTACCAGCGGCAGCGAAGCTCTGAATACACTCGTCGAGACGCCAATTAACGTCATCGTCACGGCACAGAATCTGCCGGGAATGAGCGGTCTCGAGGCGCTGCGTGAAGCCAGGAAACGGTCCCCGGACACGATCGGTATCTTGTTGGCCGAAGACGAGGACAAGGGACTCGAGGCACTCGTTGGCGACAAAGAAGTCTTCCAGGTGGTTCGGGGGAACATCACGGGAGACTCCATCTCCAAGCTCGTCGACAACGCCACCCAGCAGGTTCGCTTGATGGCACTCGCGAAATCGGCGAACGATTCCGCTGCCAACTACGACGAGCCCGCCGAACATATCGTTATGGAGACGTCGGAGAACGGTTCGACGATTATCAGCGATGGTACCGGTCGACTGCCGGTTCTGGATCCAAAGAAGGTCTCGGCGGCTACGGCCTTGGGCTCGCATTCGGTAGACCTGCTGGTGCTGACCAAGGACAGCGAGTTTCTCGAGACTATCAAGGAGTCGTCGCGTGGCACGCACGCCGTTCACTATGCGAACACGCTGGCACAGGCCGACGACTTCATTCGCAAACACAAGGTCGGCGTCGCCGTGGTAGACGCCGCCATGGTCGGAGAAAAGATCGAACAGCTAACCGCACACTTGCGCAAGGGTTCTCCGCGACTCGTGTCGATCGTCGCCGGCCGTCGTGATGACGGCGAAATGATGATGGACCTGATCAACCGCGGCAAGGTTTATCGCTTTCTCTTGAAACCGGTGTCGCCGGGTCGCGCCCGTTTGGCCGTTGAGGCCTCGGTCAAGCACCACCTGGAAGCGCCCGACGCGGCGTTCAAGGCGCGAGGTCCGGCCCAGTCCAACGCGGCCGCAGCGAAGCCACAGGCCGTGGCTCCAGTCAAACCCGCAACGAAGCCAGCCCGCCCGGCGACGCCTGCGTCGATCGGCAAAGACGCGGCAAAGCCAACATCGGACGACGAGCGCAAGAAAGCGCCCGCATCAACGCAAAAAGCCGATCCGCCGCTTGGCTCGGGCGGGCTGCCGACGGGCGAATCGCCGAACGACGATGCCTTGTCCAGTGCCTTTGGCGAGAGTGATTCGAGTTTCACTGAGACCGTAACCGGTCTTTTCGCGACTGTAAGCAAAAAGTTTCGGGACGACGAGGACTCCGGGTCGTCTGCGAAGCTTGAAACGAAGCAGCAGCAAACGGCGCCTGAAAACGATTCCGCGACGGAGGCTGCGTCGTCGGGCGGAGCAGCGTTCAGGGATCCCCGTGTATTGGGTGGCGCCGCGGCCGTGATCGTCGTGCTGGTGGGAGCGCTGTTCTGGTTCATGAGCGGATCCGAAGACACCGTGGTGCCCGAAGAGCCGGTCGCCGAAGCGCCGGCGCCCGTGGAACCGTCGAGCGACGTGGCAATCGAAACGCCGACGCAGGGCGACCCGGAAACCGACGCGCAGGTATCGGGCGATCCGCTGCAGGACATACAGGCACAGATCGATGTGGCCATCGCCAGCGCCGAAACCGCATTGCTCGAATCGCAGATTGACGATGCCAGCGCTGCGCTGGAGTCGCTCGCAACGATCGATCCCGACAACGAACGGCTGCCTTTCCTGACGGCGCAGCTCGCGCAAATGCAGCTGCGTACCTATCTTCTCGATGCCCGCACAGCGATTCGTGAAAACCGATTCGAGGATGCGGCCAACGAGCTCGCCTCGGCGCGTTCCCTGAATCTCCCGGACAGTGCCGAGCTGGATGCCGCCGAGCTGGAATTGAGTGCCGCTGAGAATGCACGGCAGGCCGAGGATGCTCTCTCGCTCGCAAATGCCCGCCTGGAAGACGGCGATTTGCTCGAACCCGCGAATGACAATGCGCGTTATTTCTTCGAGCTGGCGTTATCGAGAGATCCGGAAAATACGGCCGCCCGGCAGGGATTGAGCGTGATTGCCAGCAAGCTCGCAATGCAGGCACGCACGGAGACCGACAACGGCAACTTCGACACCGCCGAGGAACTACTGGGCCAGTCGAACGCCCTGGATCCCGACAATAGTGAACTTGCAGCGGCGATCGATGCACTCGCCAACAAGCGCGAAGCAATGGCGGAAGAGCAGCGCCAGGCCGAGGCGCGCCGTCGCGCGGCTGCCGAGAAACGCGCCGCGGACGAGCGAGCCGCCGCCGAACGCGCAGCGGCCGCACGCAAAGCCGAGGCCGAGCGCGCAGCGGCCGCAGCGGCAGAAAAACCGGTCAAGGAGGCCGCAACGCTGTCCGAAGATCAACCAGCCGCGACCCCGCCGGGCCCGCTTGCTGCCGGCAAGGAGAGCACAGCCAGGGCCGAAAGCGTCGAGAACTCGGCCGCGGGCGGCGTCGCCGTTCCGGCCCCGGGGGCGCCGGCTACCCAGCAAAAGACGGCAACGCCTGTTGCCACGCAGGGACCGACGCCGGCGACCGTCAGTGAATTGAATCGCACCAAGTACGTTGCGCCCAAGTACCCGAAGGCAGCGCAGCGTCGCAATCTGTCCGGCTGGGTCGACGTTATCTTCACCGTCGACAAGGCGGGCCTCGTCAAGGACATCGCGGTCCGCGATTCCGAACCCGGTGACACCTTCGTGAACGCGGCTACCCGCGCGGTGGAAAAGTGGGAGTTCGAACCGGTCGTCGAAGACGGGCGGGCCGTCGAAAAGCGCGTCGGTGTGCGAATGATGTTCGCGCTCGAGTAGCTCACTGAGCAAGGCACGCGACGGCCGCGTACGCGAAAAGCTTTCCAAACTGGATCAAGATTGAGAATCCCGCTAATCTAAGCGGGATTTCTTTCTCGGTGAACATGGTGTCAGCAGAAAACGATCAGGGCGGCGACCGGCGCACACGCAAGCAACAACAGCGCAGCCTGGTAACCCAGCAGAAGTTGCTGGACGCCGCTATCGAGGCGTTTTCGGAAAATGGCTTCAACGGGACATCGACGCGGGATATCGCCGAGCGCGCCGGAGTGCACCACCCGTTAATCACCTACCACTTCAAGAACAAGGACCAGCTGTGGCGCGCCGCGGCGGACAAGGTCTTTCTCGAATTTCGACACTCGCTGACCAAGGCGTTTCAGGACAACGACCAGAACTGTCCCAAGGCTCGCATGGCATCGCTGATTCGCGCTTATGTGCATTATGCGAAGGACCAGCCCGCCATGCACAAGGTGCTCGTACAGGAAGCGCATTTCGCGAACGAACGACTGGACTGGCTGATCGAAACACATCTCAAACCGTTGTTCGAGCCGGTTTTCGACTGGATAGGCGAATTGCAGGAACTGGGGGTCGCGCCCGCCGGCAACGCGAAACTGCTGTTCAACATGATCCGCCTGTCGTCCGGGGGGTTGCTGGCACTCGGCAACGAACTCAGGGCGTCCAGCGGCATCGACGTCGAGTCTCCGGAAACGCTGGATGAGATCGCCGACATGATCGTCACCGTCTTCCTGCCGGGCGAGATGCCTGCGACGGCCTGACCCGCGTCGACGCCGACGGTTGCGGGCTGGCCGATCACTGGCCGCACATGATCAGAGCAATTCCCTCACTCTGAAATACAGCATGCCGAGCGCCAGCGCCGGATTCGCAAACCACCTGCCGCCGGGCAGCCGCCAGTGCCGGACCCTCGAGAACAGGTCGAACTGCTCGGAATCGCCGGCCACGACGTCAGCGAGTATCTTGCCGGCGAGATGCGTGGGCGCGACGCCATGGCCTGAATAGCCCTGTGCGTAGTAAGTGTTGCCCTCGATGCGCCCCAGCTGCGGAATACGATTGATACTGATACCGATGTTGCCGCCCCATTCATAGTCAATGACCGCCTCGGACAGCTCTGGAAACACCTTTACCATCTTTGGTCGCAGTGAAGCGCTGATGCTTTTTGGCGCACGGCCCGAGTAGTTGCACATGCCGCCAAATAGCAGGCGCCGATCGGCAGAGAGCCGGAAATAGTCCAGCGCCGCACGCTGATCGCAGCACGCCATGTCCTCGGGCAGCAAGGCGCTGGCGACGGGCTCGGCCAGTGGCTCTGTCGCAACGATATAGCTTCCGGCAGGTATGACCGTTCCCGCGAGGCGCGGCTCGGTTGATCCCAGGTAGGCGTTGCCGGCCAGCAGAATCTTGCCCGCATGAACGACTCCGTTCGCCGTTTCGACACGCGGACGACTACCGTTGTGTATTCGTGTGACCTGCGACTGCTCATGAATGGTCGCACCCAGCTGCACGGCCGCGAGTGCTTCGCCGACGCACAGATTCAGTGGATGCAGGTGTCCGTTACCACGGTTGAGCAATCCGCCAACGTACCGATCGGAGCCGACGAAGCGGCGCATGTCCCTGCCCGGCACCAGCGCAACTTCGTGTGGATAGCCGGCCTGTTGTTTCGCCTCGAGCGAAATTTCGAAGTCACGGATATCGCGATCGTTGAGCGCCAGGTCGAGGTAGCCGAACTTGAGGTCGCAGTCGATCGCGTACTTCTCGATGCGCTGGACGACGATATCGCGGCACTCGAGGCCCATCCGGTAGGCGATTCTGGCGGCATCGGCACCGAAACGCTTCTCTATCCTGTGTTCCTCGACGAAACCGTCGATCAGCTGACCACCGTTGCGTCCGGACGCGCCCCAGCCAATGCGATGGGCTTCCAGCAGCGTCACGCTATAGCCCCGCTCCGCCAGGTGCAGCAGCGCCGATACACCGGTAAAGCCGCCGCCGACAATCACGACGTCACAATGCTGCGCGCCTTCCAGTCGCGCGAAGTTCGTCGGCGTGTTTGCCGTTGCCGCGTAAAAGGAGCCTGTGTGTTCCCGCGCCGGCGCCATTGGCCTGCGTTCTACGCTACCGGCCGGCTGGCATACAGGTACAGCATTTCCATGGCGAGATGGCTTGCCGCAAGCGCGGTAATTTCGCCGACATCATAGGCGGGCGCAACTTCGACGACGTCCATTCCGACCACGTTGATGCCCTTCAGGCCGCGAAGTATTGCCATCGCCTGGTGACTCGTCAGCCCGCCGCAAACCGGCGTCCCCGTGCCGGGCGCATAGCTTGGGTCGAGGCAATCGATATCGAACGTCACGTAGACCGGCCTGTCTCCGAGAACGTTCCTGGCTCGGGCAATGACAGCATCGATGCCATGCTCGTGTACCCAGGGCGCGTCCAGCACGTTGAAGCCCATCGTGTCCGGATTGCTTGTGCGCAAGCCGATCTGCACGGATGTCGCCGGATCAACAATGCCATACCTGGCCGCCCAGTAGAACATCGTGCCGTGGTCGATACGATCGTTTTCGTCCGCCCAGGTATCGCTATGAGCATCGAAATGCAGCAGCGACAGCGGCGCGCCGTATTTTCGCGCGTGCGCCTTCAAGAGCGGATAGGCGATGAAATGATCGCCGCCCAGGCTCAAAAGCCCCGGACCTTCATTGATGATATTCCACGCATGTGCCTCGATCGCATCGGGCACCGATTCCGGCTTGCCGAAATCGAACAGGCAATCACCAACGTCGGCAACAGCGAGCCTGTCGAACGGATCGAACTCCATGCCATACGGCTTCTCCCACGCCATGATCGAGGACGCGTTGCGAATCCCGCGGGGACCGAAGCGCGCGCCGGGCCGATTGGTCGTGGCCGTATCCAGCGGTACGCCGGTGACCGCAACGTCGACACCGGCCAGATCTCGGGTGTACTTGCGGCGCATGAAGGAGGTGATGCCCGCATAGGTCGGCTCCGGCGTTGTGCCGTACAGGCTGTCACGGGTAATGGCATAGTCGCTCTTGTACTTGTCCAAAGACTCTCTCCGGGTGGATTGCTCAGGCCGACAAGGCGTCGCGGGCCTTGTCCAGGGCGGTCCAGGCCTTTTCGATCAGCTCGTCGGCCTCCGCGTGACTCAGCACGAACGGCGGCGCGCAAATAATCGTGTCGCCAACCGCGCGCATGCAAACGCCTTCCTGCATCAGCAGATCACGGAACACGGGACCGGCGCACTGCCCTTCGTCGAAACGCTCGAGCGTCGCCTTGTCTTTCACCAGTTCAAATGCGCCCATCAGCCCGACCATGCGAGTGTCGCCCACCAGCGGATGATCGCGGAGACCCCGCCACCTGTCCTGCAAGTACGGCCCGATGTCGCTCGCGATTCGATGCACCAGGTTCTCCTCCTGGATCAGCTTCAGATTGGCGATCGCCACGGCACATGCGACCGGATGGCCCGAGTAGGTGTAACCGTGGAAGAACTCGCCCCCTTTCTCAATCAACACGTCCGCAACGCGATCACTGACGAACACACCGCCGAGAGGCAGGTAGCCGGAGGTTACGCCCTTGGCGAAGGTCATGAAGTCCGGGCGGATTCCGAAGTGGTCGGCGCCGAACCACTTGCCGAGCCGTCCGAAGCCGGTAATAACTTCGTCGGATATCAGCAGAATTCCATACTCGTCGCAGATGCGCTGAACCTCCGGCCAGTAGCTGTCCGGGGGCACAATCACGCCGCCGGCGCCCTGAATCGGTTCGCCAATGAATGCCGCAACCTTGTCCGGGCCAAGCTCCTTTATTTTCTCTTCGATCGCGCGTGCCGCAGCGAGACCGAATGCATCCGGCGACAGGCTTCGATCGCTGCCAAACCAGTAGGGCTGGTCGACGTGCACGATACCTGGGATCGGCAGGCCGCTTTGCTTGTGCATCGGCTTCATGCCGCCGAGACTGGCGGCGGCAACCGTTGAGCCATGGTAAGCGTTGTGGCGACTGATAATCGTGTGGCGTTGCGGTTGCCCCATCAGGTCCCAGTAAGTTCTTACCATGCGCAGGATGGTGTCGTTGGACTCGGACCCGGAACCGGCAAAGAACACCCGGTTGAATTGCGGCGGACTCAGCTTCTGCAGCATGGACGCCAGTTCGATGGCGGGCGGATGCGCACATTGAAAGAAGTTGTTGTAGTACGGCAACTCCTTCATTTGCGCCGTTGCCGCGTCGATCAACTCCTGCCGGCCATACCCTGCGTTGACACACCACAAGCCCGACATGCCGTCGAGTATCCTGTTGCCATCCGCATCGAATATGTAGACGCCCTCCGCACGCGTAATGATGCGCGAGCGCTTCTCGTGCAGACTCTTGTGATCCGTAAACGGATGCAGATGATGGTCTTTGTCGAGTTCCTGCCAGTCCCCTCGGGACCGTTTCTCAATGGCTGCCATGACTCACCTCTCGCGGGCAATTGCCTGCTGCAATAAAACTGATTCTCTTAGTACTGGTCGTCCGTTGAACCCACTTCCGCTACCGGATCCTGTGTTGAAACGCCGCGTCGCAACGACCAGCGCCGCGCATTCGCCCTAGACGTTGAACATCAGGATCTCGCGCTCCCAGGGCGTGATGATTTCCTGAAACTCGCGGTATTCCTCTTCTTTCAGCGCCGTATAAAGGGTGACGAACTCATCTCCGAGCATGCTGCGCATCGCGTTGCTACCGCGCATCGCCTCGATCGCCGAGTAGATGTGGCGATGCAGTTCGAAGTCCTTGCCATAAGCACTTCCCACGATCGCGTCCGTGGGCTTCAGGCCTTCGACCATGCCCAGGTAGCCGCAGGCCAGCGAGGCCGCGATTACGAGGTAGGGATTTACATCGCTGCCCGCCAGGCGATTCTCGATACGCCGTGCCTCGGCGGCCGAATCCGGTACACGCAAGCCGACGGTGCGGTTGTCGATGGCCCAGGCAAGGTTCACCGGGGACGCGTCCGGGTTCATGAAACGCCGGTAGGAGTTGACGTAGGGTGCGAATACCAGCATCGCATCCGGCATGTAGTGCTGCAGGCCGCCGAGAAACCCGTAGAACAGGTCGCTGGGTTCTCCATCGGCATTCGAAAAAATATTCTTGCCATTCTTGTCCACGATGCTCTGGTGGACGTGTAGCGCACTGCCGGCCTCCTCGGACATCGGCTTCGCAAGAAACGTGGCGTGCATCTCGTGCTCGATGGCCGCCTCGCGAATGGTGCGTTTGAACAGAAAGACCTGGTCGGCGTTGCTGAGCGCATTGCCATGCAGGAAATTTATCTCGAACTGCGCAGGCCCCATTTCCTGCGACAGGGTGTCGATGCGTATACCCTGCGCTTCGCAGTACGCGTACACATCGTTGATGAACGGATCGAAATCGTTCATGGTATCGATGCTGTAAGGCTGCCGGGCTCCTTCGGTCCAGCCCAGCCGGCCCTCCGGTGGCTCGGCCTCCTGGTTTGGATCCGAATGCGGACTCAACAGGTAGAACTCCACTTCCGGTGCCACGACGGGCACCCATCCTCGCGCCTCGTACTTTGCAAGGACACCGCGAAGAACATTGCGGGGTGACTGGGCAACGGCGGAGCCGTCCCGGTGATAGCAATCGAGGAATACCGAGGCGGCCGGATCCGAGGCCCACGGTACCGGCCGGATCGTCGCGGGATCTGGCGTCAACAACATGTCACGATCCTCGACGTTTCGCGCGTCGGCGATGTAGTCCCCCGAGATTGTCTGCGAGAAGATGGCCTCCGGCATTTTCATCTCACCGGTACCGAATTTGTCCGCGGGCAATACCTTGCCGCGCGCGGATCCGGCCATGTCAGGCACGAAAGCCTCGACGTCCTCGATCCGGTGTTCACGAAACCACGATTGAAAAACTTCGCTGCTATTCACATTTCACCTGTCGTCGGCTCGCGCGCGCCCTGCACGCGTCGCCAAACGCCTTGAAAATTGCCTTGGAAAGATTGTTTTGCATGGCGCGCCATTCCGGATGCCACTGCACCGCCAGCGCGAAACCGGCCGCGTCGTCGACGCGGAAAGCCTCGATCAGGCCGTCGTCTGCGACCGCCTCGACGCTGACTCCGCCAGCAAGCTTCGCAACTCCCTGCGCATGCAACGAATTGACCATCGCGCTGTCCGACCCGGCGAGCTTGCGCAGCAAGCCACCATCGGTAAACGCGACCGTGTGGGAGGGACCGTACTGCTTGTCGAGCGGGTCGTTCTTGTTCTCGAGGTGATTGCTGTAGCCGGGCACCTCGTGGACTTTTTGATGCAGGGTTCCGCCGAGCGCTACGTTTAGCTCCTGGAACCCGCGGCACACTGCCAGCAGCGGAACTCCCTTTTCGAGCGCTGCCTTCGCCAGCGGCAGGGTAACGGCATCGCGGTGCGCATCGTGCAGCGTACCGTCCTCGCTGGGCTCGCCGTCATAGTGGTGCGGCTCGACGTTGGAGTAACTGCCGGTGAGAAATATACCGTCGAAGCTCGACAGCAGTTCGTCGATCTCGATGTCCTGCGGCATGACCGGAATCATCAGTGGTAACACGCCGGAAGCCTTGAATAGTGCGTCGAGGTATTTCTCACCCACCATCTGGAACGGATGAGGATCAATAACTCGCCGGTCCGCGGGCACACCAACTAGGGGTTTCGGGTACATAAAAAGCGCTTTATTTCTTATTGTTCGCTGCGGCGGATACTAGCATGCTGTCGGACAGGTCCGAATGCTCCCAGTCCCGCGGCTGCAGGCGCTTGGCCGCGGCACAGAGTGTGACGCCCAGTTTTGCGCGGCGCTCAGCGGAGAGTCGCTGGGTCGGGCCACAAATCGACATCGCTCCGAGCACTTGCCCCATCCCTCCGCGCACCACCGCCGCCACTCCGGAAAAACCATCCTCGAGTTCATCGACAGTCTCGGCGAAACCGCGCCGACGAATTTCGTCGAGCTGCTGCTCGAGCTGACTGCGCCGGGTCAGCGTTCTCGACGTCAGCGGCTTGAAACTGGAGCCAAGTCGGTCGAGACCCAGTTCGTCGAAAGCAATCAGCGCCTTGCCGGTCGAAGTCGCGTGCATCGGCCAACGCGTGCCGACGTTTCCGGCGGCGCCCAGGAAGTGGCTGCCGGAAACCTCATCCAGAATCAACATTGTGTCGTCGATGGGCACCTCCAGCGTTGCCGTCTCGCCGGTTTCCTTTGCCATCTGATTGAGCAGGGGCCTGGCGCGAAGCCGGAGATCGTTGCTCGACAAGGCCTGGACACCCAGGGCCATCAGCGCCGGACCCAGGCGATACGCACCGTCCACCGGATTCCGATCCAGCATCGACTCGCTGTGCAGCGCCTGCAGCAAACGATGCGTGGTCGTCTTGTTCAGATGGGCCAAGCCGCTGACCTCGGCAAGCTGCAGCTCTGGCTTCTCCGAGGTGAACAGCTTCAGCAGCCTGAGCGCTCGCAGTGCCGACTGTGCGCCCTGTGGCGGTGCCTTGTCGATCATGCGGAAATTCCATATTGTGTGAGAATGTTTCATATTATGATAGCAGCAAGGCTGTTGCGATGCACCCGAAAATCGTCGATGCTCCCTGTCATCGTTCGTCGCTACGGATCCAGAAATGAAAAAATCGACCGTGAACCAGTTACTTGCCGAGCTGCGTGGCAGTCAGAAGAAGTACGGCAGGTTCGAGGCGATGGAGCTCCTGATCCCGGATCTGAACGCGATCCTCAAGGGCAAGCGGATACGGGCGGAAGACATCGAGAAGACATGCAGGGACGGTTTCTGGTTCTGCGGCGGCACCACGCTGCTGACGGCGCTCGGTGAGACCGTCGCCGGCATTCCGTTCGGCCAGGACGACGGCGACCCCGACGTATTCGCAGAGCTGGTGCCCGGCAGCATCGCGCCGGTTCCCTGGTCCGAGCGGGCGATGGGTCAGGCGCTGTTTCGACTCTACCAGGAAGACGGTGTACCGATGTTCTCCGATCCGCGTCATGTGCTCGAGCGCGCCATGCAGCCACTCCGGAAGATGGGGCTCACGATGGTCATGGCGACGGAACTCGAGTTCTACCTGCTGGACGCAAAATCCAGTCGCCCGAAAGTGGCGGGTCCCGTCATTCCGGGTGTCGGCAGGCTGCAGCCGGGCGCCCAGGTCTACCACCCCGACGACCTGTGGGAGATCGAGGACTTCCTGAACGACGTCTACGACTACTGCAAAGCACAGGACATTCCGGCCGAATCGGTGATCGCCGAGTACTCGCAGGGACAGTTCGAGATCAACCTGCGGCACGTCGACAACCCGGTGCTTGCCTGCGACCACGCGGTCCTGCTGAAGCGCGCCGTCAAGGCGGCGTCTCGAAAACACGGTTTTGTCGCCTGCTTCATGGCAAAGCCCTTTGAAGAGGATGCCGGCAACGGACTGCACATACACATGAGCCTGTTGGACAAGAACGGCAGGAACTACTTCTCACAAGGTAAGGACAACCTGGCGCGCCCGCCCTTCTCGGCCCGCCTGAGACATGCTATCGGAGGATTGGTAAAGACCATGCCCGAGGCGACGGCGATTTTTGCACCCAATGCCAACTCCTATCGTCGGCTGCGGCCCGACATGTTTGCACCTGTCGAACCGAACTGGGGCGTCAATCACAGAGTCGTTGCCATACGCATACCGCAGTCCGATGCAGACAACCTGCGCTTCGAGCACCGACCGGCGGGCGCGGATGCGAATCCCTACCTGGTCGCGGCGGCAGTTCTTGCCGGCGTGCATCACGGGCTAAAAAACAAGTGTGATCCCGGAGCCATGGTCGAACAGGGCGCGAACATCACGCCCAAACTGAAAATTCCGAATCGCTGGGATACCGCAATCGACAAGTTTGAGCGCAGCAAGATCCTGCCACAGTATCTCGGCAAAGATTACTGCAAGTATTTCGCAATGAATCGACGCGCCGAAAGCCAGCAGTTCCACAACACCGTCAGCGCCCTGGATTTCGACTGGTACCTGCGTTCGGCTTGATGTCAGCCCGGATACTTCACCCGTATGCCGCGCTCTCGCTGAGTCTTTGATTGCCTGAGAAATTTTGCTCCCTCGGCAATAGACACCGTTATTCCGCTCGTTCGGAAAATCCCTCAGCCAATCAAATCCTTGACCGATCTTACGCGCCAACGGGCGAAGTATCCGGGCTAGGGCAAGATCGTCTTGAAGATAAAGAAGAAGATGATGGCGAGGAACGCGCCGGCCGGGATCGTGACAACCCACGACACGAGGATCCTGGCAACCACCCGGAGGTCGATCGCCTCGATACCGCGCGCCATGCCGACGCCCAGCACCGCACCAACCAGCGTGTGCGTAGTGGAGATCGGTATGCCGGTTCCCGACGCGATAACGATGGTCGTCGCCGCCGCCAGTTCGGCCGCAAAGCCGCGGCTGGGAGTCAGCTGAGTAATCTTCTTGCCGACGGTTGCGATGACGTGCCGCCCGAAGGTGGCAAGGCCGACGACGATTCCGACGCCGCCGAGCATCAGCACCCATATGGGCAGCGTGGACTTCGCGGCGATCTCGCCGGTGGTTGCTATGCCGACGACGGCGGCCAGTGGTCCGATCGCATTCGCCACATCGTTCGAGCCGTGAGCAAATGCCATGGAGCAGGCGGTGACGACCATCAGGATCCCAAACACCCGCTCAACGGTGTAGAAGTGCTGACTCTTCTCGGCCTTCTTGTCGGGCTCGATGCGGTTGATGAAGAATGCGCCTACAAGCGCGATACCGAGCGCGATGACTATCGCCAGTATGTAGCTGTCGCGGACGCTTATTTCGAGGCCCACGTGCTTCAGGCCCTTGAGTATGGTGACCAGCGTTATCGTGAAAGCGGCAAAGAAAATGTAGACCGGCACGTAGCGCTTGGCTTTCTCGAGAGGATCGTCCTGGCTCAGGATGAGTCGCTGCACGCTGCGATAGATCAGGTAGGCGATAAAGCCGGCGGTTAACGGCGATATGACCCAGCTCATTACGATGGTCCCGACCTTGCCCCACTTTACGGCATCGATGCCAATGCCGACCGCGGCGAAACCGACGATTGCGCCAACGATCGAGTGCGTGGTGGATACGGGCCAACCATTCTTTGAAGCGACCAGCAACCAGGTTCCCGCCGCCAGCAGCGATGCCAGCATCCCGTACACGAGCAACTCGGGCGTGCCGGAAAGCAACTCGGCATCCACGATTCCTTTTCGAATGGTGCCGGTAACCGCGCCGCCGGCCAGCACCGCGCCAAGGAACTCGAAGATCGCGGCGACCAGTATCGCCTGTTTGATCGTCAGGGCTTTCGAACCCACCGATGTCGCCATGGCGTTCGCAACATCGTTCGCGCCGATGCCCCATGCCATGAACAGGCCGAACAGCGCAGCCAGACCGATATAAACGTACTGAGCTTCCATCGAATTTCCCCTGAGATCGTGTGCCGCTCCACGCGCCGCATGATTTCAAACGCGACACCAGGATCAGGACACTAGCCTCTTCTTATTTCGTTCTGCAATCCGGTTTCTAATGACTTCGCCGCAGCTATCGGTCGCCTTCTGTTCGTGGCCGTCAATGCGAGAGCAAGAGCTCGAGCCGGCGACCCACGCGTTCCGCCATATCTGCGATTTCTCCGGTCAGGGAAATCACGTCGTAGAGAAAAATAGCGTCAATCGGATCCAGCGTCTTTTCAATCTCGAACAGCCCGCTGCGCAAGATCGTCTGCTGTTCATCCGTATGCGTCTCTATCTGGTCCAGTTTCTCGATCATATTCGCCAGCAGCGCAACCTCCGCGCCCTTGAATCCGGCGGTGAATAATTCATCCAGTTCCCGGACGCTTTTTCGAGCCTGCTTGGCGGCGTCGACGTTGCGGCTAACGAATTCGAGAAACTTCTCGGCGATGGGCTCGGGAATCTGCATGCGGCGGCCGATTATCACGCCGGATACATCCTTGGTGCGATTCGCGATTTTGTCCTGAACCAGCAGCAGCTCGAGGAGGTCTTCCCGCGGTACCGGCATGAACAGGCTCTTCGGCATGTTCAGCCGAATTTCCTTCTTGATATCGTCGGCCTCGTGTTCCAGGGCTTCGATCTGTGCACGCGCCTCCAGCGCTTTGTCCCAGTCATTGGCAACCACCGCTTCGAAGAGCGGTCTGAGCTGGCGCGCGCAGCGATACGCCACTTCCATATGCTTTTCGAGCGGTTGGACGGGAGATGAACCGAAAATGTTCGCCAGCATGTTTGCCATCTGACACCTTCTTGCCGAGGTCATTAGCGTAGTCGGGATGGCGGCAATGCTAGCACACCGTCGGGCATTATTTGCAGCAATTAATGATGCTAGAATCGCCCGCCGGGAACGCCCGTTTGCAGCGAACGATTTGGCATATGAAATACTGGTTGATGAAGTCGGAACCCGACGCATACAGCATAGACGATCTGCAGCGAGACGGACGCGAAATGTGGGACGGCATTCGCAATTACCAGGCGCGCAACATGATGCGCGACGAGATGAAGATCGGTGACGAGATCTTCTTCTATCATTCGAGCTGCAAGGTGCCCGGCGTTGTTGGCCTGGCAAGAGTCGCCAGCGAACCGTATCCGGACCCGACGCAGTTTGACAGGAAATCCAGGTATTTTGATCCCAAGAGCAGTGAGGATGATCCTCGCTGGTACCTCGTCGACATCGAATTTCTGCGCAAGACAAAACGGAATATCACGCTCGTCGAACTCAAGAAAGAAAAGAGCCTCGAGGACATGACGTTGATGCGCAAGGGCAATCGCCTGTCGATCATGCCGGTTTCCCCAAAGCACTGGAAAAAGATCCTGAGCCTTGAGTAGGTCCCGCGTCGTCATTGCGGCGCTGCTGTTTGCGCTCGCGGCCCTCTGGATGCTGACGCCGGCGAAGCTCGAGCCGGCGCACACCGATGTCCTGCTTCCGGACGATATAGAAGCCTGGCTGGCCGATAGCGAGCGAGCGACCGCCACCCGGTATGGCCTGGTGGCGGGGACGGAAAAACGCATCCGTTGGTTTGCCGGCCAGCAGGTGACCGGCTACGCGGTCGTCTATTTGCACGGATTCTCGGCGACGCGCCAGGAAACGGCGCCATTGGCAGAACTGGTCGCCGATTCGCTCGGCGCAAACCTGTTCGAGACCCGGCTTCGCGGCCATGGCCAGCAAACAGGGGCGCTCGCCGACGCACAGGCCGAGGACTGGCTGCTCGATGCGGCCGAGGCACTGGCGATTGCCTCCCGGCTGGGGGAAAAAGTCGTGCTCATCGGTACTTCGACCGGGGCCACACTTGCCATAGCGATGCTCGGCCACCCGGCAATGCGCAGCGTCGATACCATCGTGATGCTGTCGCCGAATTTTGCGCCACGGGATCCGGCGGCGGCGTGGCTCACACGGCCGGCGGGCCCGTTGATTGCACGCCTGCTGGTGGGCGAGACGCGCAGCTGGCAACCCCACAACGCAGCGCAGGCGCGATACTGGTCGACGAGCTACCCGATGAACTCGGCCGTCGAAATGATGCGACTAGTCGGTCTCGCCAGGCGGCAGCTCCCGCTGCGCATCCCGCAGCGCCTGCTAATGTTCTACTCCAATGAAGACAGCGTGGTGTCACCGGCGGCGGCGGTAGCGGCGTTCGATGCGATCGAAGCGCCGCAAAAAGCCCGTCTGGAAGTCGAAGATCCGGGCGATCCCAGTCATCACGTACTGGCCGGGGACGTGCTGTCCGCTGAAAGTACCCGCCAGATTGCAGACGACATCGTCGACTTTATTCGGCGCCCAGCTCCTTGAGCTTTTCCTGAATCGGCAGCGCGCCACCAAGCGCCAGCATGATCACCAGGTCACCGGGCCTGGCCCAGCCGATCGCCGACAGGAACGACTCCATTTCCGTGTCGAAATGCCATATTCCTGAGGCGTCGGCGCCGGCTTTCCGGAGCTCGTCCCTGATAAGATCGAACACCTCACCCTGCTCGCGACCCCGATGGTACGCGGCCAGCTCCGAAACCACGACGAGGTCGAGCCCGATCGCCCAGGCATCGCGGGCAAGCTCCCGAATCAGCCCGTCGGTGCGATCGCCGGCCTGGCCGAAGCACAGTGCCCTGCGCTTTGCCGGAATTGCCCGCGCCATGTCGAATAATGCCGCCATAGCCGCCGGGTTGTGGGCAAAATCAACCAGGATCTTGAAGCCGTTCAGATCATAGATATTGCAGCGACCCGGGTTTTCATCCTGCACCATTGTCGTCAGGCCACTCTTTACATCGTCGAGATCAACACCGAGGCACCAGGTCAGCGCGGCCGCGGACAAGGCGTTTGCGATGTTATGGCGCGCCGCCCCGCCCAGCGCAATCGGTATGTCGCCGCTCAAGCAAATGTCGTGCCGATCGTCACCCTGCAGCCGGCACAGTGTGTCGCCGTCGAGTACGAAAGCCGCGCCGCCGGCACTGAGGTGCCGTCGAACCGTTTCGTTGCCGGCGTCAAGACTGAACCACAGCAGTTCGCCGGCGTAGCCAGCCGACCTGGCCCGAAGCCGTTCGTCATCGGCATTCAGTATCAGGCGTCCGCCTGCTTCGACGGCGCGGCTGACGATCCACTTGACTGCCAGCAATTCATCCAGGTTCTTCGAGCCGAAGTCACCGAGATGGTCTTCGCTGATATTGGTGATCAGCGCCGCGTCCGCCCGATCGACACCGAGGCCTCGCCGCAACAGGCCGCCGCGTGCCGTTTCGAGGATGGCGACGTCGACGTTCTTCTCGCGAAGCACGGCTCGGGCGCCGCCGGGCCCGGACCAGTCGCCGCGATCAAGCACTGTTTCGTTGACGGCAACCCAGTCGGTCGAACTCAGACCGACGTTTCGACCCGCCGCACGCAGGATATGCGTGGCGAATCGAACGGTGGTGGTCTTGCCGTTGGTGCCGGTCACGATGCCAATCGGAATGTCGTGCAATCGGTCCCAGTCCGGCGCATCCGGGATCTCCCTGACAGGCCAGGTTTCGGAACCACGACCGAGACCGACGGAGACGTAGTCGTCGTCCCATAGCAGCGTCTTGCCATGCTGCGACGCTTCGTCGATGAGCCACATCAGCTCGTCATTGGCTTCCTCGAGGACGGCCGCCCGGATTGCCCGAAGTGCCTCGTCGAAATCCGGCTCCTCGCCCGATTCGCCCAGCTCGAAGGCACTGGCAGCCCAGGCCCATTCATTGATTTCCGTCGCCGCGTACAGCGCGTCCACCGGTGCCGAGAACGCGAGGCTGATACCGCCGGACATTGCGCGAGTTGCCATGCGCGCAGCCGGCCAGTCCAGCGCCTCCAGCATTCTCCCGACATGGTTTGCCCAGACGGGTACGAGTTCGCCAGCCTCGCTTTCTGTGCAAGCGACGTCGAGAATCGTTCCCGGGCCATCCAGCATCAGGCTCGGTCCGGTCAGTCTGCGAGCATCAAGGAATTCCATGGTGAGCGGATAGAAGCTGTCTCGCGATCAGGATCGGCAGTCACGGCGAAGAGACCGCATTCAGTCGCTCTCTTCCCGCGCAATTCGAACGCCGCGCTCGTCGCTGATGATCTCCAGATCGTCGGCCAGCTCGAATTCTTCGCGGTCGGGCAGTTCGACGGCCTGCGCCTTCGTCTTGCCGGGTTCGCGGACGCGTGCACCGGAGTTGAAGTAGATGATCTGCTTCCAGGTACGCTTCGTGTTGTCGGCGAGTATCAGCACCAGGTCCCCCGGGGCTGCGAATTCCAGCGCCCGCAGCGTTGCCTCCTGTTCGTCGGGTACAAGCTCGATCCGATCGGCCGATACGCCGACTTCGAGCAACTTGTTCTTTAGCAACACGGCGACTTCGTCCGGGCCGCGGCCGCGGCGATTGTCATCGCAGCGACAGATGAAGTGATCGAAATGGCCGGCTGCAATCTCGGCGATGCCGCGGATGTCTTCATCCCGACGGTCGCCGGGCGCTGACAGGACGACGATCCGCCGCCCGTCGACGTCAAATCGGTCAACCACGCCGCAAATGGCCGTGACGGCAGCGGTATTGTGTGCGTAGTCGAGAATGACACGGAAAGGATGCTCGTCGTAGATATTCATGCGACCCGGCGCCTGGAAGAAGGTCGAGCCAAAGGTCCTGAGTCCCTGGCGAATATCCTCGAGACTGATCTTCATGTTGTACGCGAGTGCCGCGGCGAACATTGCGTTCTGCACGTTGTGGAGCGCACGCCCCTCGATCGTTGCCGGGATCAGGTGCGCCCACAGCAGCGGCGTATGCGATTCATTGTCGTAGATAGTAATCAGGTGCCCATTCATGCCTTTTTCGAGCACGAATGCCTGGCCGCCCGCCTGAATGTGCTGCTTGACGAGCGGATGCCCCGGGTTCATCGTGACGTAGCAGAGCCTCGCCGCATCCGTGTAGTCGGCCATCTGTAAACACAGCGCATCGTCCGCATTCAGCACTGCGGCTTCGGTCGCCGTCTCGATCGGGACTCGTTTGACCTCGGCAAGGTCTTCCAGCGTGTTCACGCCCCGCAGCCCCAGGTGGTCTGCCGATACGTTCAGGCATGCGGCGACATCGCATTCCTGGAAGCCGAGACCACTTCGCAACAGTCCGCCGCGCGCCGTCTCCATGACCGCCGCGTCGACCGACGGATCGCGCAGGATCATCTGTGAGGATACCGGGCCGGTCATGTCTCCGGGAACGCTGAGTTTGCCGTCGATATAGACACCGTCCGTGGATGTAAGTCCCACCGTGCATCCCGACATCTTGAGAATATGCGCGAGCATCCTCGACGTCGTGGTCTTGCCGTTGGTGCCCGTGATTGCGGCGATAGGAATACGACTCGGCTTGTCCGGCGGAAACAGCATGTCGATGACCGGCCCTGCAACGTCTCGCGGCGTGCCTTCGCTGGGTGCCACATGCATGCGAAAACCCGGGCCCGCGTTGACTTCACAGATGCCGCCACCCGCGTCCCGGTAGGATTCCGAAATGTCCTTGGTCAGGAAATCAACGCCGCCGATGTCAAGATCGATGGCACGAATAGCGCGTATGGCCATCTCGCGATTGTCCGGATGCACGATGTCGGTGACATCGATCGCTGTGCCACCGGTCGAAAGATTCGCGGTGGACCGCAGGTAGACGACCTCGCCCTCAGCGGGAACCGTGTCCTTGTCGTAACCGAGCTTCGCCAGCAGGCGCTCGGCCTGGTGGTCGAACTCCAGGCGCGTAAGCACCTTCTCGTGACCGACGCCGCGGCGCGGATCCTGATTGACGGCCTCGACGAGTCGCCCAATCGTATTCTTGCCGTCACCGATCACATGCCCCGGGACGCGTTTGGCGGCCGCTACCAGCTTGCCGTTGATGACCAGCAGGCGGTGATCCAGACCCTCGATGTAGCTTTCGACGATGACCGTCTTGCCATGCTCGCAGGCTTTAGCGAATCCGGTCTGTACTTCGTCCGGCGTGCGCAGGTTTATTGACACGCCGCGACCGTGATTGCCCGACAGCGGCTTGAGCACGACCGGGTAACCGATGCGCTCGGCTGCGCGAACGGCGTCGCCCTGCGTGCGCACCAGCGCCTGCTGCGGCACCGGCAGGCCCAGGTCGCGCAGTATGCCGTTGGTCTCCTCCTTGTCGGACGCGAGCTCCACGGCAATGTTGCTTGTGCGGCCGGTCGTGGTCGCCTGAATGCGTTGCTGGTAGCGTCCCTGCCCGAACTGCACCAGGCTGTAATTGTTGAGGCGCAGCCACGGAATTTTCCGCGCTTCGGCCGCTTTCACCAGCGAAGCCGTGCTGGGGCCGAATTCACGGCGTTGCGCATAACGAATAAAGCCGTCGCGCTGCTCGGCAAAATTCCAGTCCGCCGGCGGCGCATCCTCGGGTTTGATGTCCTCAGGCAGCAGATGGTGCAGGAGATCGAGCGCCAGCTTGCTCGCGCGGCGCCCCACGGCCGCGTCCTTGTACTGGAATACCATGTTGTAAAAGCCGGGCCTGCCGTCGATGGATCTCGTGCGGCCAAAGGTCACGTCGGAACCGGCGACATTCTGCAGCTCCAGGGCGACATGCTCCATCACGTGACCCAGCCAGGTGCCCTCGTCCTCGGTCATGCGGCGAACGAAGCCGCCCGCCTCGCTGTACGAGCAACCGTGTTCCTTGAGCCCGGGTAACAGCGTCAAAAGCGCGCCGACGAAATCGTCTCCCAGGCGCACCGTCGGCCACGCCTCGAGTTCGCCAAGATCCAGCACGTGTCGGATGACCGGAAAACGGGCAAACGTGTTTGGCCCGACGAATACATTGGTGCTCTCGATTTTCATTGTTTTACTTGGCGAAAGCCTCGCGGGTCTTGATGTCGAACCGGCCACCGGCTACGAGTATATGTAGTTTCACGCCGATCAGACTGACCGGATCGCCGCGCCGGGCCTGGTCCATCGAAGAATAGCTCAGATTGGTGGGATCGATGATGGTAATGCCACCTTTTCCGACGACTTCGAGGTCGTCGCCCGGGCGGATGAATGCCGCGGTGTCTTCATCGAGCCCGATGCCGACGGCAAAGGGATTGTAGGCGAGCGCCGTCAGGAGACGGCCCAGGCGGTCGCGCTCGCGGAAATGCTGATCGATGATAAACGCGTTGGTCAGCCCGAGGCCCGGCGCCATTGTTACCATGTCCGGGCTGGGTGTGCTGCCCTCATTGCCGCCCGCAATCATGTGCTCGGGCATGAAGGCCGCTCCCGCCGACGTGCCTGCCACGTGCATGCCGTCGGCATTTCGGCGTCGAATCAGCTGCGCCACCGCGGTACCGCCCAGGGTGGTCGACAAACGCAGCTGGTTGCCGCCCGTCATGAAGACGCCGTCGCTCTTGTCGATATACCGGACATCGGCGCCGGACTGACAGTCTTCACGCGTAATGAACTGCAGGACCTGCGCATGCCTGACGCCGAGCTTGCGAAACAACTTCTCGTAGTTGCGGCCGGTGTCCTCGAGTTCCGAGGCGGTCGGAATGATCGCGATGCGCGACTGCTTGCCACCGCAAAGCGTGACGAAACGATCGAGGATTTCCGGGTTGTGCAGTTTTTCCTCGGCGCCACCGATGGGAATAATATAGCCGCGCTTGCTACCATTGCTGCCGTTTGCAGGACTCATTGAATTCAGAACTCGCGTTTTTGGACGGCCCGTTTTTTTGCAAAGTCGCCGGGAATCCGTAGTTGGGCATCGTCGGTGTTCGGAAGGTGCGTCATTTTACACAAGATTGACGCGAATCCGGCGTATGCTTGCACAAAATAAGGCGCTTTGACCCGAGCCACCCGACGCGGGCCCCGCTAACAGGACACTCGATCCGTGAACCATGGAAAATTACCGCTTGGCCAGCAAACAGACTATCCGGACAACTACTCACCGGAGACGCTGTATCCGATTCCGCGCATGCAGGCTCGCGAGCCGCTGGGGCTGATCCGCGAGCTTCCGTTCACCGGTGCGGATACCTGGAATGCGTGGGAGCTGACCTGGCTCAGCAGCACCGACCAGCCGCAAGTTGCAACAGCCGAGATCGTCGTTCCCGCAGAATCGCCCAACATCGTCGAGTCGAAATCGCTGAAGCTGTACCTGAATTCATTTTCCATGAGCCGGTTTTCATCGCAGCAGGAAGTCACCGAGACTCTGCAGAAAGACCTTCGCGCCTGTGTCGGCGCCGCTGTCACGGTTAGCGTCTTGCCGATCGAAGCCTCGCAATCCCGGCGCGTTTCGCGACTCGCCGGCGCCTGCCTCGACGCTGTCCCGGTCACCTGCACGACATGGGAGGTTGACGCCGGCCTGCTCGTTAGCGACCGCGCAAGCATCGTGGCTGAAGACCTGCACACGCATGTTCTGCGGAGTCTCTGCCCTGTCACCGGGCAGCCGGATACCGGCAGCGTGCAGATCAGCTATCTCGGCCCGAAAATCAATCGGGCATCGCTGCTCCGATACATCGTTTCCTTTCGTCGGCACCAGGATTTTCACGAAGCCTGTGTCGAGCGGATGTTTCTCGACATCCTGCAACGCTGCGCCCCCGAGAAACTGAGCATTCATGCGCGCTACCAGCGTCGCGGCGGCATCGACATCAATCCTTTTCGCAGTAACGATCCGCGCGAGAGGCCCTTGAACCTGCGCCTCTGGCGCCAGTAGCGCAGACTCCTAGTCGGAACCGATGTCTTCCGGGGCTATCTCATGCCCCCAATCCTGTTTCGCTGCCAGGTAGCGGCGGTTTCTGTCGCCGACACCGGTGACGTGTTTGACGCGCGTAATCCCTGTCAGTCCCATCGCCTCCAGGTCGTTGACCTTCTTCGGGTTGTTGGTGAGCAGGCGGAAAGCACGGTCCTGGAGAAAAAACTTGAGCAGCGACCCGGCGTCGCTGAAATCACGGGAATCGTCGGGCAATCCCAGTGAACGATTCGCTTCGTAGGTGTTTTCGCCTGCATCCTGCAACAGGTAGGTTGCTGCTTTTGCCCAGAGGCCGATACCGCGCCCCTCGTGACCGGACATGTAGATCACCATGCCCCCCTGCTCGTCCTCCTTGATGCGTTTCAGCGCCATTTGCAGCTGCGGGCCGCACTCGCAGCGCTCGGATCCGAAAACGTCGCCCGTCATGCAGCTCGAATGCACGCGCACGAGAGGGTTGCGCCAGCTCTCCGGCTTGCCGATCAACAGCACGCTGTTGACCGCCATCGACGAGGCCAGCGTCGCGAACGCTGCCTGCCCGTGACGGGCTCGCAGCTCATCGGCGATTTCTTCGATCTTGCCAAGCTCGGTACGTCGCACACAGGCATACCAGTCCGCCTCGACCTCGAAGTCGCAAAGCCTCAGCGGCAGCGGAATCGGCCCGAGCACGCTGATTGCGGAACCACCGTGCGGACGCCGGTCGGCCGGGACTTTCACACCGTCACGATCGATCTGGAAAAGCGAACCGTGCTCCTCCAGGCGCTTGCGAACAGTTGGGTCGAGGTAAGTGAACATAGCTCGCGATTATGCGTAAAGGCGATGGGGCATGCCATCGGTACTTGCTGACTCATGAGTCAGCAAGTATAATTAATGACCCGTTGGTCATCAAGGAGCCGGCATGATCGAACCGCGCTTTCAAAGGCGCAAGCAGCAGCGGCCCGGTGAAATTACGGACGCGGCCTTCGAGGTGTTTGCGGAAAAAGGCTACACGGGGGCACGCGTCGAGGAAGTCGCGAAGCGTGCCGGTGTGAGCAAGGGTCTGCTATACCTGTACTTCAAGACCAAGGAAGACCTGTTCAAGGCGGTCGTAAAAAGCGTCGTTATTCATCGCGTCGATTCGCTGCGGGCTGCGGTCGAGGAGACCGAGCTTTCTTCAGAGGCTTTCTTGCGCGGACCGCTGCTCGAATTCATGAAACGCGTGCCCGGATCCCCGGTTGCGGTAGTCGTTCGCCTGCTGATCGCTGAAGGCCATCGATACCCGGACCTCGTGGACTACTACTGGGACAACGTGGTCTCGAAGGGACTCGGCGCCATCAGGGCATTCGTCGAACGCGGCGTCAGTCGCGGCGAATTTCGCCGCAGCGAGGTCACCGAATTTCCGCAGCTGTTCATTGCACCGGTGATGGTTTCGATGATCTGGACGATACTGTTTACGAAGCGTGTGCTGGACACTGACAAGCTCATTGAGACGCAACTTGAGATGATTCTTGCCCACATTCGGGCATAAGCGGAGTCCGGCCATGAAACGAACGCTTATCGCATTGACCCTGATCCTCCCGGGCGCGCTGCTCGGCGCCTGCGAATCGTCGCAGGATCCGTATCGCGTGGTGGGCCAGCTTGCGTCGGACAGGCTGGAGCTTTCGGCCGAGTTTGCCGAGCCGATCGTCGAGATAGCGACCACGGAGGGGTCTGCCGTTACAGCGGGCCAGGTCCTGGTGCAGCTGGATACGGCGCGGGCGGCGACGCGACTCGCGGAGGCCGAAGCCGCGCTGGCGCAGCAGCAGGCGCGAGTAGACGAACTCGTGCGCGGTCCG
>JBFELT010000004.1:0-44894 GCA_041552015.1 Woeseiaceae bacterium | reverse complement strand
CCCGCCGTCTCGCCGGCGAGCAGGGACTCGTCGACATCGACCGCCTCGACCAGGAACTCCAACCCCAGCGCCTCGAGGATCTCTCGTCGACGCGGCGACGACGACGCCAGGCGCAGCGAAGGCTTCGCTATTCTGACCAATTCGATTCTTCAGGCACGGTGATAGGGATGGCCGGTCTGCAGCGACCACGCGCGATACAGCTGCTCGGAAAGAACCACTCTTGCCAGACCGTGTGGCAGCGTCAGGCGGGATAGCGACCAGACGAAATCCGCACGCTCCCGGCACGCCGCGGAAACACCATCGGGCCCGCCTATGATGAAGCTGAGGTCGCGGCCCTCGTGCTGCCATTCGAGAAGTTGCGCGGCGAGCTCGCTGCTCGTCAGCTGCGTGCCGCTTTCATCGAGCAGCACCGCATGCTCCGTTCTCGCAAGGCTTGCGAGTATCTTCTCGCCCTCGGCGTGCCTTGCCTGGCCCGTCTTGTCGTTCCTGCCGCGCCGCACGGTGGCGATCGTGTCCAGGCGGAATTTCCACTCTCGTGGAAATCGCGCCGTGTACAGTCCGAATGCGCCGTCCACCCAGGGCGGTTGTCGATCTCCAACGGCCAGTATTCGGATATGCATGAGCGAGTTGCCGGGGCCTAAGCTTCGGAAACGGTCGCATCGCCAGTAGGCACGATCGACCAGAGCTTCTCCAGGTTGTAGAACTCGCGCACCTTCGGCAACATTACGTGCACAAGAGCATCCCGCAAATCGAGCAGCACCCACTCACCGCCCTCCTCGCCTTCGATGCCAATGGGTTTGAAGCCCGCCGCCTTGGCTTTTTCTGCGACATTGTCTACCAGGGCTTTGACGTGGCGATTGGAAGTACCGCTGGCAACGATCATGTAGTCGGTCACCGTGGTCATATTGCGCACATCGAGTTTGACGATGTCTTTTGCTTTTACGTCCTCAAGCGCCTCGACAATCAGGCCAGCCAGTTTTTCGCCGTTCATGCGCTGTGCTCTGCAATTTTCAAATTAGACTCCTCGTTCCAGAAAAACGGTCCGTCGACTCCGGCGATACTACATTCATCGCCGCGATCACGTCCGGGCATAACAGCCACTTGATAGTATTTCGTCGCGGACCGCGTCCGGCATCAGAAATCTCGGATCGCGACCTGCTGCGACCAGCTCGCGAATTTCGGTCGATGAGATTTCCAGTTGCGTGACCGCATGAATATGGATGCGCCCGTTCAAAGCGTCATGAAGATCGTCGACCCGATGGGTGCCGAACTCGGCGATGAGCTCACCCAGCGGACCGATATCCGGCGCCTTCCAGCCCGGCCGATGCGCGACAATAATGTGCGCGGCGTCCAGGATTTCCCGCCAGCGGTGCCACCCCGGCAGCCCGAGAAAGGCATCCATTCCCACGATGAGACCCAAAGCATGGTCCGGAAATTCCCTCCGCAGCGACGAAAGCGTATCGATCGAATAAGAGGGCCCGCCACGACGGATTTCCCGATCGTCGACGGCGAAGCCTTCTTGTCCCCGAAGCGCGAGTTCAACCATGCGCAGTCGCTCGCCTGCCGAGGCATAGGTGGTGCCGCGATGCGGCGGATCGCCGCAGGGTATGAAGCGTACGACCTCGAACCGGAGTGCCTGAAGCATCTCGAAAGCCGTTCGCAGATGGCCGTAGTGTATGGGATCGAAGGTACCGCCGAAAACGCCCATGGGCCTCATTGGCGCGCCATTCCAATGACGATATCGCAGGCCATTTGCCAGGGATCGCCGGCGCGCTGTCCCTTCGCCGCCGCATCGGCGCGGCCCGTTGCCTTCAGCATGCGATGAAACGAACCGTGCTTGTGTCGCCCCATGCAGCTGCGGACCAGACCCTGGCGATTGCTCCAGACGCCGTTCTTCTGCATCGCGCTGCCGAGATTGCCGCCCTGTCGGACAAGGTCGTCGAGCGTCGAGAGCGTGCGCAGTTCGCGGGTCAGTGCCCACATGACGATGACCGGCTCAACGCCCTCGGCACGCAAGCCACCCAGGATTCTGACCGCTCGCGCGGCATCGCCGCCCAGCGCCGCATCGGTGAGCTTGTACACGTCATAGCGACTGCTGTCGGCAACCGCATTGCTGACATCATCGACACTGACCGGGCCCTCACCGAGTAACAGCCGCAGCTTCTCGATTTCCTGGCCTGCCGCCAGCAAGTTTCCCTCCACGCGATCCGCAATCAGGGCCACGACTTCGCGTCCCGGCTGCAATCCTGCCTGTCGCATACGGCCCGCTATCCAAGCGGGCAGCTCGCGCAGACCGATCGGCCAGATCGTCAGGTTGACACCTTTCTTTTCGATTGCCCTGGCCCATTTCGAAGCGGCAGCGCTGCGATCCAGCTTGGGCGCGGTGACAATAAACAGCGTCTCCGGGCCCGCCCGAGCGGTCAGCTCGACAATCGCCTCGCCGCCGGCACGGCCCGGTTTCCCGGTCGGCAGTCGCAGTTCTATGATGCGCTGCTCTGCAAACAATGACAGGTTTCCGCTCGACGCGGTGAGCTGCGACCAGTCGAATCCGGTGGTAGCGACGTGCAATTCACGCATGGTAAAGCCGCGCTGGCGCGCCGAGTCGCGGATGTCATCCAGCGCTTCGGCGACCAACAGGTGTTCGTCGCCGCTGACCAGGTAGCAGGGTGCGAGGGACTTCTTGAGGTGCGACGAAAGCTGGTTTGCCCGCAACTTCAAGCAATCTGCTCCATCGAGATCGATTCACCTTCCAGCAGCACCGGAATGCCGTCGGCAACCGGGTAGGCGCGCTTGCCGTCGTCGGTAACCAGCGCCTCCGCCAGGGGCTCGACAAGCCTGGTGCCGTCGAGATTCACAAGATTGCCGGCGCTGATTGCGGCATTGAGCTGCTCCAGCTTGTCGTTCTTGAGTACAGCGAGACCCTTGTGGCTGACCGGGCAACGCAATATCGTCAGAAGTCGCTTGTCCATACCCAATATTGTACAACGCATTGGCGCGGCAATAACCCCAAATTAAGCCTCAATAGTGCCGCAGGCTCGCCGCCAGCGCGTGATTGTCGGCCACATCGCACGCGGCTATAGCCGCCTGCACATCCCCGGGAAACGGCCGGAACCGCTCATCGATCAACCGACAGCGCATGATCAGCTTCACGGCCGGCACCGGTTCGCCGTACTCCAGGTGATCGCGTATACAGTGCTGAGCGAAAACCAGCGCCGCCTGCGGATCGTCCCACGCCAGCATCCGCTCGAGAAACCACGCCCGGCCGGCAGCCGGATCGGGATCTTCCTGTATCCAGGCGAGCACATGCCGAAGCCCGCCATCACGATTGCCCCGGCTGATGAACCCATAGGCGTGACTGAGAACATTGGCGCGTTTCTTTTCCAGCACTTCCATGGCCGTGCTCGCATCCTGCTGCATTGCCGCCGGCAGTTCTATGTCCTCGATCAGGCCATACGGCTCGATCAGGCTGCCTGCCAGCGAGAAGAAAGAAAACGACAAGAGCAGCTGCACCAGGACCGCCAGCATCATCGGCAAAGCTTCGGCTGATATCGAAAGCCACGAGAATACGACCAGCACTAGCACCGCTATCCAGTACGTCGCTCTCGTCCTCACCAGAAATCGGGCAAGTGCTACCGGGTTCAGGCTTTGCAGCGGCGAATGCGTAATGGCCAACACGGCAATCGATGCGGGAAAGAAGATCCCCGCAACTGCCAGCATGACGAGCATTCCCGCAATCCCGAATCCCTCGGCGGCCACGATCGTGGCCCAGCCGAGAAAGAGGACGACAATTACCGGAAACAGGGTCCAGGCCCTGCCAAACCAGTTGAAGAACTCGATCCCGGGTACTTCCGGCGTCACTCCCCTGGCTCGCGCCGCCAGCAGTATCATCTGATAGCGGATCAACGCGGGCAGAATCAGGAACATGAGAAAGAGGCCAAGCAATCCGCCCCAGCTGGCGAAAGAGACCAGCAGCCAGAAGAACACCAGGGCGACGAGTACGCGGGACTCTGTCAGCGGATAGGCGATCGCGCGGAGCACAGCGACCGGGCTAGGACTCATCATGCGCCTCGCCGGGAACCGGATCGTAGCCCGAACCACCCCAGGGATGGCAGCGGCCGATGCGTCGAATTGCAAGCCAGCCGCCGCGCAGTGCCCCATGCCGCTGCAGGGCTTCGATCGCGTAGCTGGAGCAGGTCGGCTGGAAGCGGCAGTTACCGCCCAGCCAGGGTGATATTGCAAGCCGGTATAGCCTGACCAGCCCGATGAGCGGCCGCGCAAGCAATCGGCTTAGCGCATTCGGCATCAGGCTGCTCGCGAGGCCTCGGCCGCAAATGCGCGTATCGCGTTGAGCATGGATGACAGGCCGTTGCTGCGCGTCGGGCTCAGGTGGCTCTCAAGCTGCAGTGCCTTGACAAAATCCGGCGGCGTTTCCAGGATATCCGCAGGATAGCGGCCACTGTAAATTCTCAGCAACAAGGCAATCAGCCCTGAAACGATAGCCGCATCGCTGATCGCGCGAAATACCAGGCGACCGTCCTTTTCGTCAGCGACGAACCAGACCTGCGACTGGCAGCCGCGTATGAGGTTGTCGTCCGTGCGCAGTTCTTCGGGAAACTCGGGTAATCGCCGCCCGAGATCGATAAGGTATTGATAGCGATCCATCCAGTCTTCGAAGAGACTGAATTCGTCGATCACCTCACGCTGCGCGGCCTGCACCTCGTTAGTCATCGCCGCCCTCTTCTTCGTCGCGATTGCTGTCACGGCGCCAGCTCGTTCCTTCGCGGCTATCCTGGATCGCGATGCCGGCGTCCTTCAATTGATCGCGAATGGCGTCGGCTCGTTGGAAATCCCGCTCCGCCTTGGCCTTGTTGCGCTCGGCAAGCAGTGCCTCGATCTCGTTGGCGCCCATCTCGCCATCGACGTGTCCCGCGAACCACTGCTCCGGGTCACTGCCAAGCAGCCCCAACAGATCGCCGGATGCATACATCGATGCCGCGAGCCTTTCCATTTCGCTCCTGTCGTTGGACTTGTTCAGCGACCGGGCCAGCGCAAAAAACTCGGCCATGGCCTTTGGCGTATTGAGATCGTCCTCCAGCGCGTCCACGAGGTCCTGCGGAACAACCGCCGCCGCGCGTGCCTGTGCCGATACCTCGATCCCTCTGACGGCACCGTATAGCCTGTCCAGCATTCGGCGCGCTGACTGGATGGTCTCGGAAGACCAGTCCAGCGGCTGTCGGTAGTGAGCACTCAGGAGCGCGAGACGAATGACCTCCCCGGGTACGGTCTCGATGAGTTCGTGCACCAGCAGCACGTTGCCCAATGACTTCGACATCTTGGTCTGATCGAGACTCAGGAAACCATTGTGCAGCCAGTAGCGCGCAAACGGCGCCCCGTCGTGGGCGCAACGACTCTGCGCGCATTCGTTTTCGTGGTGCGGAAATACAAGGTCCTGACCGCCCGCATGAATGTCGATGGTCTCACCCAGGTGCTTCTCTGCCATCGCCGAGCATTCGATGTGCCAGCCCGGCCGACCCCTGCCCCACGGCGAGTCCCAGCCGGGCAGGTCGGGAGTCGATGGCTTCCAGAGAACGAAGTCCTGGGCGGCCTTTTTATACGGGGCAACTTCGACGCGCGAACCCGCGATCATTTCCCGCAGGTCTCGCTTCGAGAGTTCGCCGTACTGGCTGTGCGAAGAGACGTCGAACAACACGTGCCCCTCGGCAACATAGGCACAGCCTTTCTCGATAAGTGTCTCGATCATCCTGATCATGACATCGATATGCTGTGTTGCCCGTGGCTCGACATCGGGTGGCTGTACGCCAAGCGCAGCCATATCGTCGTTATACGCCTTGATATAGACCGCAGTGATCTCGTCGATCGGTTTGCCCGTTTCAATCGACGCCGCATTGATCTTGTCGTCTACGTCGGTGATGTTTCGCGCAAATGTCAGTTTGAATCGACGCCGCAGGACGCGCGCCAGGAGATCGAAGACCACGGCAGGGCGGGCGTTGCCGATGTGTGCGTAGTTGTAGACCGTCGGCCCGCACAAGTACATCGTGACCTCGCCCGCTTTCTGTGGTTCGAACGGAACTTTCTTGCCCCGCAGTGTATCGTGTAGCTGTATGGTCATCGTGTCTCGACAACGCGCTCAGAAGGGCGCAATGATAGCAATATTGCCGCTGGCGGCTATGATCGGTATTCTTCCCGCCCGCAAAAAAGTCTTCCGAGGACCCGTGGATGTCTGTCTTGTCAGTCAAATTTCAAGCCCGAAAAAGCATCGAACAGGTTGAAGAGGGCAACGATCTTGCGCCGAAGTTCGACGAGCGCGGCCTGATTACCGTCGTCACAACGGATGCTGCCAGCGGCGAACTGCTCATGCAGGGCTACATGAACGCCGAAGCCCTGCAGCTGACCATTCGTAGCGGTCAGGCGCACTACTACAGCCGCAGCCGCCAGGTGCTATGGCACAAGGGAGCCACCAGCGGTCTCGTACAAACCGTACGCGAACTGCTGGTCGACGACGACCAGGATTGTATCTGGCTGCGTGTCGATGTTGCTGGCGGTGCCAGTTGCCATGTCGGTTACCGGAGCTGCTTCTACCGCAAGGTGCCCGTCGGCGAGGACTTCGAAGCGAAACACTCGAACGGCCACGTACGGCTGGAGTGGACGGATACGGAAAAGGTATTCGATCCTGCTGAGGTTTACGGCGACGCGCCGAATCCCACCGTTCTCTGACTGTCGGCTACCTGGGATTCCGTCTCTGCCCTCCATGCCAAAGCGCCGTAGGGCCGCGCCGATCGCGGGGATATCTCAGTCGCTCAGACAGTGCTCACGTCGGAAGTATCCGACGCTCGCAAACTCGCTTGGTGAGATATCCCCGCGCTCGACGCTCTCAATCACCGCGAGTTGAACGCTTCGGTCACCCGCCGCGTTTCGACTTACGGCGCCGGGCGTCGCGCCGCCTTCGTGCGGCGGGCTGCGGGGCCTTGTATGCGATCGCGCGCGCCTCGAAGGCATATTCAATCGTGCCGATGACCCACAGGAAATACCCCATGAGCTCCATGAATTCCTCGATCGCGAGCTTGGTGACCCGCAAATACGTATCTCCAAGTATCGACTGCCAGAGTGGCTCATGCCCGACGAGGGAGACGAACGCGAACAGCACAATCGCGCCGGCAAACAGCAATGTGATGCCGGGAGACGGCCAGATCCTCGCAAGCGCGATTGCCAGGCGCTTTCGGTGGCGGTAGGTATACGCGATGATCAAGGCGCCGAACAGCCCAACCAGAACCTGCCAGGTGTTGTCGGCAACGAAGCGGTCCAGAAAATAGTCAGACTCGCGAATCAGGAATACGAGCGCCAGGCCTCCGAAACCGAAAGCGATCGGCCGCTGCGACGGGCAGTACCGCGCAACCCACGCCATGATCAGCCCGCAGACGAAAAGAATGATCGCCTGGATTATCTCTACCGGCGAAAATTCGCTGGTGCCGAGGACGTCGGTGTCGCTGACCTGGATGTGCAGCTTGAGGCTGCCCGGCGATGCGACCTCCATTTGCGTCAGCGCCCATGTAACGAAGGCGATTGAAATGAAGTACAGCAGGTAACGAAACCAGACCATACGGGACTATACACCGCGTGCCCGCTTACGGCCGCAGCTTGAAGGTGGGCCGCCCCCCGTCGTCAATAAGTTTATGATTAAGAAGGAATTCTCTGGCGTCCTCGGCATCATCCAGAAACCAGGCCCTGGTGCTGCCGAGACGAAAGCTGTAACCCCAGGCATCCATGTCCCGCATCAGCCGTCCGGAACCGCAGGCGGGCAGATAGTCGGACAGCAGCACCTGCAGGTAGCAGACAGCGGCCTCTTCGAGATCGTCTCCACCGGCGTCCCTGGCGAGCCGCGCGCGTCGGTTCTCGCTCATGCAGATCACGTGGCAGGTCTCGTGCAGCAGGGAATGGAGCGGCGTGTCCCGTCGCAGATAGATCGTCCTGCCGACGACGCCTGCTTCCGGCCCTCCCCAGAAACTGCCCGTTATCGGCGCGCCGTCATCCTCGACGACAAGTGAGAGCCCGTATTGCCCGAGAAGATTGACGACCTCCTGCAGACCAGTGTCCGCCAGCGTCAGGACGTCGGGCTTCGCGGTCGCTTGCATGCCGTAGCTACAGGGTGGAAATCTTCTTCAGGACGATACGCACGAGATCCCTGGCGATCGCCTCGCGAAGCAGTTCCTCTTCACGCGCCTTGCCGAGCACCAGCCGCGTGTCGTACGTATAGTCGCGCGTAACCGTCAGCGTCTGCGGCTCCACCAGTCTTGTTTCGCCAGCATCGATGGCATATCGCACGGTGTAATAAACCTCGTACTCCGTTGGCACGTTGCGCGCCGACACGGACAGGACCCGCTGGTTTGTTTCATCATAGAGGATGGACAGTATCCCGGTGGCATCCGTCGCTGACTCGACCAGCTCGACACCGGCCGCACGCAGCTGTGCGCGAAGTTCACGGTAGAACAGGCTGTGGCGATCCTCTGTCTCGATATACGTGCGCGCCATATCCGCGGGTGTGGACAACGCGCCCTGCATCTGGAATCCGCAACTTGCGACGAGCGCCAACGCTGCGATTGCGAAACCTCTAGACAACGATATTGACCAATCGCCCGGGCACAACGATAACCTTGCGAATGTCCTTGCCGTCGACGAAACGCTTGACGTTGTCGTCGGCGATTGCCAGTTGCTGAACCGTGTCGTTGTCGGCATCAGCCGGCACCGACACGCGGGCGCGAAGTTTTCCATTGACCTGCACTACCATCTCGATCATGTCGACCGCGAGTGCCGCCGCGTCTGTGTCCGGCCAGCGCTGATCGATCAGCGGCGTCCTGTGGCCCAGTTCATGCCACAAGGCGTGGCATATGTGCGGCACGATGGGCGACAGCATGAGCACCACAGACTCCAGCGCCTCGTGCTTCACGGCGCGACCGGCAGCGCTGTCGTCGTCGAACTTGTTGATCGCGTTAAGCAGCTCCATTGCCGCCGCGACGGCGGTATTGAAGCTGCTGCGCCGACCGATATCGTCGCTGATCTTGGCAATGGTCAGGTGCGTCTTGCGCCGCAGTTCCTGCTGCGATTCATCAAGCCGGTCAGGGTCCAGAGGCTGAACCGGCCCGCGATCCGCATGTTCGACAACCGCGTTCCAGAATCGCTTCAGGAATCGGTAGCTGCCCTGCACGCCGTCATCCGACCACTCCAGCGCCTGCTCGGGTGGCGCCGCAAACATCATGAAAAGGCGTACCGTATCGGCGCCGTATTTGCCGATCAGCTCCTGCGGGTCCACGGTGTTGCCTTTCGCCTTGGACATCTTGGCGCCGTCTTTCAGAACCATGCCCTGGGTCAGCAGATTGGTGAACGGCTCGGAAACATCGGTAAGCCCTTCGTCGCGCATGACGCGCTGGAAAAAGCGTGAGTACAGGAGGTGCAGGATAGCGTGCTCGACACCGCCCGTGTACTGGTCAACGGGCGTCCAGTAGCGGGCCCGCTCATCGAGCATCGAATCGCTGTTGTCCGGGCAGGCGTAGCGCGCGAAATACCAGGAGGACTCGACGAACGTATCAAATGTGTCAGTTTCACGGCGCGCGGGTTTACCGCAACGTGGGCACGCCACCTCGAAGAAAGCGGGCATGTCTCTAAGCGGGGAGCCTACACCCGTGAACTCGACATTTTCAGGCAGGACGACCGGAAGCTGGTCCTCAGGCACGGGAACCGCATCGCAATCGTCGCAATAGATAATCGGAATTGGCGCGCCCCAGTAGCGCTGACGCGAAACGCCCCAGTCGCGCAGCCGGTAGTTCACCGTTCTGCCGCCACGGCCCGTTTGCTCGAAACGATCTGCAATCGCGTTGAATGCCTCGTCCGACGAGAGGCCGTCGAATTCGCCGGAGTTCACCAGCACGCCCTTGTCGGTAAACACGGCTTCGTCGATGTCGATCGTCGTGCCGTCTGCCGGAGCGATGACCTGCTTTATCGGAATAGCGTGTTTCCTGGCGAATTCCCAGTCGCGCTCGTCGTGACCCGGAACCGCCATCACGGCGCCAGTGCCGTAGCTCATCAGCACGAAGTTCGCGACCCAGAGCGGCACTTCCTCGCCCGTCAGCGGATGTATCGCCGAAATACCGAGCGCCATGCCTTTCTTTTCCATCGTCTCGAGTGTCGCCTCGGCTGCATCCGTAGTCGTGCACTCCTTGATAAAGTCGGCAATCCGCGGGTTATCCCGCGCAGCCCTGGCCGCCAGCGGGTGTTCAGCCGCGACCGCCATGTAGGTCACGCCCATCAGCGTATCCGGGCGGGTGGTGTAGACAGTCAAGGGCTCGCCTTCGCCGGCGACATCGAAGGAAAGCTCGACGCCTTCCGAGCGGCCGATCCAGTTGCGCTGCATTGTCTTGACGGATTCCGGCCAGCCGGGCATCGCATCCAGTTCGCTGAGCAACTCGTCAGCGTAGGCCGTGATTTTCATGAACCACTGCGGGATCTCACGACGCTCGACCAGCGCGTCGGAGCGCCAGCCACGCCCATCGATCACCTGTTCGTTGGCGAGCACCGTCTGGTCGACCGGATCCCAGTTGACGACGGCGTTCTTTCTATACACGAGCCCTTTTTTGAACATGCGCGTAAACAGCCACTGCTCCCAGCGATAGTATTCCGGGCGACAGGTTGTAACTTCGCGCGTCCAGTCGTAGGCATAGCCAAGTCGCTTGAGCTGGCCGCGCATGTCATCGATGTTCTTGTAAGTCCACTGCGCTGGCGGAATGCCACGCTGTATTGCCGCGTTCTCGGCCGGCATTCCAAACGCGTCCCAACCCATTGGCTGCAGGACGTGCTTGCCCTGCATACGCTGATAGCGCGCAATAACGTCGCTTATCGTAAAAACACGCACATGCCCCATGTGCAGCTTGCCACTGGGGTACGGGAACATCGTCAGGCAGTAAAATTTCTCTTTGTCCGGGTCTTCGGAGACCTCGAAACTGCGCACGTCGGCCCAGTGTTCCTGTGCCGCTTTTTCGACGATTTCGGGTTGGTAGGGGGTGCTCATTTGGGTCGCTTTGCTTTGGCCGGCTTACACGTGCCCGGAAAACCACGAAGCGTACATGAACAGGCTGCAATTCGCAGCCCTGGCGATCAGGCGTGCTACAGAGCGCTGCGGTGGCGCATCGAGAAGCCGATGATAATGGCGAGGCAGAGAGCGATGACGGGCGTGTTCCCCCAACGTGCGTAAGGCGTCATGCCGCGCCGCGGCTCGATGTCCGCGGTCATCAGCTCCGCTTCGAACTGCCTGCCCGCCTCGAGCAATTCGCCATCAAAGCCGATAAACGCACTGATGCCGGTATTCGTTGAGCGAATGGCGTTTCGCCCGACCTCGAGAGCCCGCATTCGAGCAATCTCCAGGTGCTGGTGCGGCGCAATGGAGTCGCCGAACCAGGCGTCGTTGCTCACATTGATCAGAAGATCGGCATCGGGGAGCGCGTACAGCTGTTCGGCACCGTAGGCGTCCTCATAACAAATCGCGACAGCCAGCTTGGTGCCGTTGGCAGCCTGCAGCAGCGACTGGACGGCATCGCCCGCCGAAAGATCCGAATGCGGCAGGTTCTGCATCTTCATCCATTCGCGCACGCTGTCGGGCACCGGAAAGTATTCGCCAAATGGCACCAGGTGCCGCTTTCGATAGGACTGCGGATTCAGTCCACCGAGGAGAAATACGCTGTTGTAAATCTTGCCGGCAGCATCGCGCTCGAAGCTTCGCTCCAGTATGCCGAACACGACGCTGCGTCGGCTGCCCCTGATATCGTTGCGGATCAGGTTGATGTAATTGCCGACCTGATCGTTCAATGCCGGGATCGCAACCTCGGGCCAGACGACGATCTCGCTGTCGGGGACGCTCAGCGTGGATCGCCGGTAGAACTCCATGATCGGCTTCAGCTGGTCGGGGTTCCATTTCTTGTCCTGGGAAATGCCGGCCTGCACGATACTTGCGCGGATCGGCTTGCCGGCCGGCTCCGTCCAGTCCGGTATCATCAGCAGCCCACCAATGAGCCAGGGCAGCAGGATCGCCGGCAGCGCAAGGATGCGCTGATTACCCGTCGACATCAGCATTACGATCACGGCTGAGGTGCTCACCAGCAACATGAACGAGACACCATAAACACCAAGGACCGGCGCCCATCCTGCGAACAGAGCATCGATCTGACCATAGCCAAGCGCGAGCCAGGGAAAGCCGGTGAAAATCCAGCCGCGCGTCCACTCGATAAGCACCCAGGACGCCGGCGCAACCAGCAGCAGTTGCCAGGTTTCGCCCTGTGACACGCGACTGATCAGCCAGCCGGCGATGCCAACCAGCAGCGCCATGATCAAAGCCAGCCCGACCATCAGCAGTAATGCGATCCAGAGCGCGGCATTGCCGAATACGTGTACCGAAATATAGATCCAGTAGGTACCTGTCAGGAACATGCCCAGGCCAAACCAGAACGCATGCGCGCCGGCGTCGCGCGGCGACACACTCATGCACACGTACAGCAATGGCAGCAGAAGGAGTGGCGCGAGCAGCGATAGCTCGTACGGCGCGAAACTGAGCGACATGGCGCAGCCGAGTACGAAAGCGATCAGGCGGCTGAGCGCCGGCCGGTCAGCCGGCAGCAGCAATGCCGGGTGGATGTCCCTGGCCATCCGCTTCAGTCGCCGCGTCGCTGAACCTGCAGCGCGTCAACCCGCCGCTTGTCCGCCTTGACCACGGCAAACTCGAAGCCGCCGAAATATATCTTTTCACCGCGCCTCGGCAATCGGCCCAGCTCATGCATGACGAGACCGCCGATGGTATCGTATTCCTCGTCTTCGAGTTCACAGTTGAAGTACTCGTTAAAGTCCTCCACTCGCGTCAGCGCACGCACAGCGTAGCTTGGCTTACCGTTGCGATCACCATCAGGACGAATGAATTCAGCTTCCTCCTGATCGTGTTCGTCGTCGATATCGCCGACAATTTCCTCGAGCACGTCCTCGATCGTCAACAGCCCCGCGACACCGCCGTATTCATCCACGACAATGGCCATGTGGTTGTGACTGGCGCGAAACTCATTGAGCAGCGCGTTAAGGCGTTTGGATTCCGGAATCACGGATGCCGGCCGCAACAGCTTTCGAATGGTGACCTCTTTGGCGACGTCCGTGCCGAAGTAACGAAGCAGGTCCTTTGCGAGCAGTATGCCCAGCACCTCGTCGCGATCTTCGCCAATGACCGGAAAACGCGAGTGGCCAGATTCGACGATGAGCGACAGGATCTCGTCAAACTCCTGTGCGATGTCGATAACCACCATCTGCGAGCGCGGCACCATGACTTCGCGGACCTGGGTTTCGGAGACATCAAGAACACCGGAGAGCATTCTTTTTTCGTCGGCATCCAGATCGATTTCGGTCTGTATGAAGGTTTGAATTTCGTCGCGGCTCCAGGGTTCTCCCTTGAACGCGCGCCTGATGCGCGAGACCAATCCGGGTATTCCTGGGCCGCTCGTACTTGGCGGTTTTTCATTCATAGTGAGTCAGTCTATCAGGTCTATGGCGAGACTAAAGGTATGGGTCGGCCAGGCCGGCCGCACCGAGAATTCGGGTTTCCACCGCCTCCATTTCAGCGGCCTCGGCATCCGATTCGTGGTCGTAGCCCAGGAGATGCAGCGTGCCGTGGACCAGCAGGTGCGCCCAGTGGTCCGCCACAGGTTTGCCCTGCCGGGCCGCCTCGTCGCTGACGACGGCCGCGCAGATCACGATATCACCGAGCGGCGGAGGCACATCGGACGGCAGGCCGGTCGTTTCACCGGCCGGGAAGGAAAGCACGTTGGTCGGCCTGTCCCTGCCACGGAACTCACGGTTCAGCGCCTGCATTTCTTCTCTATCGACCAGGCGCACCGATACTTCAGTGCCAGCAGCCGTGTCCTGCCCGGCCGCGTCGATAGCCCGGCCTATCCAATCCTCGATGTGCGTTTTCGCCGGTATGTCGGGGTTACTGCAGGCCACCTGAACGTCGACGACGACTGCGGCATGATTCGTCACTTGTCCGGGTCGCCGCGCCGGTCACTCTCTTCATAGGCGCGAACGATACGCTGCACCAGCTGATGTCGAACCACGTCTTTGGGGGTGAAATAGGTGAATGCCACCCCCTTTACGTCTTTCAACACTTCCGTGGCATTCCTGAGTCCCGATTCCTTGCCCGTTGGCAAGTCGATCTGCGTAACGTCACCGGTAACGACCGCTCGCGACCCGAAGCCGATTCGCGTCAGGAACATCTTCATTTGTTCCACGCTGGTGTTCTGGGCTTCGTCCAGAATTACGAACGATTCGTTCAGCGAGCGTCCACGCATGAACGCGAGCGGTGCGATCTCTATGACATTGCGTTCGATAAGTCGCGTCACCCGCTCGGCGCCGATCATGTCATACAGTGCGTCATACATGGGCCGCAGGTACGGATCGACTTTCTGAGACAGGTCACCGGGAAGGAACCCCAGGCGTTCGCCAGCCTCGACTGCAGGCCTCACCAGAACGATGCGACGAACATGCTCGTTCTCCAGGGCATCAATCGCGCAGGCAACGGCAAGGTATGTCTTGCCGGTTCCCGCCGGCCCGATACCGAAGGCGAGATCATGCCGCTGAATGCTCAGCATATACGCGGTCTGGTTTGCGCCGCGCGGCCGAATCAGCTTGTGGCGCGTCTGGATCGCAACGACTTCGTCGTCGTCCGCATGATCGTCTGACGGTGTTGCTTCCGTGTTATCCATAAATGATTCCTGCAGCAGCATGTGCACGCGCTCGGGATCCAATCGCTCGCTGCCAGTCAGATCGAACAGAGACAGCAGCACGTCGCCGCCGATTTCGGCCGCGCCGGGTCGGCCGGTGACCCGAAAGCGATTCCCGCGGCTGGCGATTTCGACATCGAGTCGACTTTCGATTTGCCGCAGGTGTTCGTCGAACTGACCGCACAGGTTTGCGAGACGATGGTTATCGGCGGGCTCGAGGACAACGTCCCGAAAAATCCGGACAGCATTCAAGATCTGTATTCGAAACCTCTGTGCAAACAGCGCCCTGTCAGGATGACAGGGGCGTCGCCACTGGCCGCTATGCGCGTGGCGAGATATCTATCAGGGCAATAGACCATTGGAGATCAGGTTACCCTGAAGCGCGCGCCTTGGGAAGTGCCTGCCGACCACGCAGCGAGTTTGGCAGCGCTTCGGTGATAAGCACATCGACGAAATCACCAATGCTGGATGGATCCGCATCGAAATTGACCCAGCGATTGTTTTCGGTGCGGCCGGCAACCTGCCTGTCACTTTTTTTCGATATTCTCTCGACCAGTACGCGCTGCGTCGTACCGACCATTCGCCGACTGATTTGCATCGCCTGCTGGCTGATGCGCGCCTGCAGGATACTGAGGCGTTGTTTCTTGATGGCCATCGGCGTCTCGTCGGCCAGTCCTGCAGCCGGCGTACCGGGCCGCGCGCTATAGATGAAGCTGAACGACTGGTCGAAACCGATTTCGGCGATCAGGTTCATCAATGCTTCGAAGTCGCTGTCGGTCTCGCCGGGAAATCCGACGATGAAGTCGGACGACAGGGATATGTCAGGACGCGCCTTGCGCAGCTTGCGTATCTTCTGTTTGTACTCGAGTACCGTGTGCCCGCGCTTCATCGCGGCCAGCACACGATCCGAGCCGTGCTGCACCGGCAGATGCAGGTAGCTCGCAAGCTTCGGTACTTCGGCATAGGCCTGCACCAGGCTGTCTGTGAATTCGACCGGGTGCGACGTCGTGAAGCGGATGCGATCGATTCCGTCGATGACAGCAACGTAGTAGATCAGGGTAGCGAGATCGGCGATGCTGCCATCGTGCATCGGCCCGCGATAGGCATTGACGTTCTGGCCAAGCAGATTGACCTCACGCACGCCCTGCTCCGCCAGGCTCGCGACTTCGGCGATGACATCGTCGAAAGGCCGGCTGATCTCCTCGCCACGGGTGTAGGGCACCACGCAGAAGCTGCAATACTTGCTGCAGCCTTCCATGATGGACACGAACGCAGTGGGCCCTTCGGCGCGAGGCTCGGGCAGGCGATCGAACTTCTCGATCTCCGGAAAAGAAATATCGACGACGGAACTGCCGGTTCTCGCGACGCCATCGAGCATCTCGGGCAGGCGATGCAGGGTCTGCGGGCCAAACACCATGTCGACGAAAGGGGCGCGCTCGGTGATACCCTCGCCTTCCTGGCTCGCCACGCAGCCACCAACGCCAATCCTGATGGCAGGATTCTTTTCCTTGAGCGCGCGCCAACGGCCAAGCTCGGAAAATACCTTTTCCTGCGCCTTTTCGCGGATGGAGCAGGTATTGACCAGCAACAGGTCGGCTTCTTCCGGCGCATCGGTACGCTCGTAGCCATGCGATGCGTAAAGGACATCGGCCATCTTGTCCGAGTCATACTCGTTCATCTGGCAACCCATCGTCCTGATGTAAAGTTTCTTGCTCATAGCTCCAATGTTACACCGTAGCAGTTCGCCTACCCATACGGGGCAGGAGGCCAGCCGCAGGCGCCAGCTGTGCCGGTCGGGTCGCTTGAATCAGCGGATGAATCCCATGCCCTCGAGCTTGACGAGAATGCGGTGTGCAGCCAGGTCCGGCGAGATATCCGAGGTGTCAATGACCATCTCGGCATCCTGCGGCGTTTCGTAGGGGTCGCTGATGCCGGTGAATTCCTTGATTTTGCCGGCGCGCGCCAGCGCGTAAAGGCCTTTCCGGTCGCGTGCCTCGCAGACCTCGAGCGGTGTAGACACATGTATCTCGATAAAGCCACCGTACGGGGCGATGGTTTCACGGACCTGGCGGCGCGTCGATGCGTACGGAGCGATCGGGGCACAAATGGCGATGCCTCCATTCTTGGTGATCTCGCTGGCTACGTAGCCGATGCGCAGAATATTCAGATCACGATGCTCTTTCGAGAATCCAAGCTCGCTCGAGAGATTCTTGCGCACGATATCACCGTCCAGCAAACTGATCGGACGACCCCCTATTTCCATTAGCTTCGACATCAGCGCATTGGCAACTGTCGACTTGCCGGAACCGGACAGCCCCGTGAAGAACACCGTAAAACCCTGTTTGTGGCGCGGCGGATGCGTGCGGCGCAGCTCGGCAACGACATCCGGAAAGGAAAACCAGTCGGGGATCTCCAGGCCCTCCTGCAGTCGACGCCTGAGTTCTGTACCGGAGATATTCAGGATCCTGTCGTCGTCTCTCGCCTCGTCAACGGCAATGTACTGCGCGCGATTTTCGGCGTACACCATCATCTGGAACGGCACCATCGAGATGTCGAGTTCTTCCTCATGCTCTTTCAGCAGTTCCTGGGCGTCGTACGGCCCGTAGAAGTCCTTGCCCTTCGAGTCCTGGCCGGGACCGGCGTGGTCGCGACCAATGATGATGTGTGTGCAGCCATAGTTCTTGCGAATAATGGCGTGCCAGAGCGCCTCGCGGGGTCCGCCCATACGCATGGCCAGCGGCAGCAGCGACAGCATCGAGGTCTGCTCCGGGTACTGTGTCAGGATATGCTCGTAGCAGCGCACGCGCGTGTAGTGATCGACGTCGCCGGGCTTGGTCATGCCAACCACCGGATGAACCAGGAGGTTGGCCTCGATCTCTCTGGCCGCGCGCAGCGTAATTTGCTGGTGCGCGCGATGCATCGGGTTGCGCGTCTGGAACGCCACTACCTTGCGCCAGCCCAGCTTCCTGAATCGATCGCGAAGCTCGGAGGGGCTGTCTCGGAGATGCTTGAAATCGTAGTGCGTGGGCGCTTCGATACCGGTGAGTTTGCCGCCGACGTAAACCGGGTTGGCGAGGTTGAGCAGGTAATGGACAGCCGGGTGCTTTTCGTCGATCGTGCCGTAGACACCCTGCGCCTCGGCCCGCCTGTCAGGCGTCCAGATATCGCCGACCTCGAGGGTGGCAATAATCACGCCCTCCAGGTCGCGCAGCGCGACCTTGCTGCCGGAACCGATGCTCTTGGCAAACTCCTCGCTGACGTCCAGCGTGATCGGCATCGGCCACAGTACGCCACTGGTAAGCCGCAGGCCGCTGACGACGGCGCCGTAGTCGTCCTCGTTCAGAAATCCCTCGAGCGGCGAGAAAGCGCCGTTCAGCAGGAGTTCGATGTCACAGAGCTGGCGCTCGCTCAGGTCCCAGGATGGATACTCGCCTGCCGCCTGCTTCTCGACCTCGGCCGCCGCCGCATCGAGATAGAGGTTCTTCAGTTCACCGCCGTGAGGCTCCTTGAACGCGCCCATTGTGTATTCCCTGATCTTGCTAAACTGACAAAGCCGCGTCGGCAAACATGTGCCGCGCGGCCCTGGCGTGTGATGACAACGCAGTCTTTACTTAAAAGGGTATGTCGTCGTCGAAGTCGTCCGGCCCCGGCTGCGGGGGCGCATCGCTGCCACCCTGGCTGGGCTTGCCGCCGCCGCCGCGACTGCCGCCGAAGTTGCCGCCGCCGTCACCGCGACCACCGAGCATTTGCATCTCGTCGGCGATGATCTCGGTCGTGTAACGATCGGCGCCGTCCTGGCCCTGCCACTTGCGCGTGCGGAGCTTGCCCTCGATGTAGACCTGCGAGCCCTTGCGGAGGTACTCCGCCGCAATCTCGGCGAGACGATTGAACATCGCCACCCGGTGCCATTCCGTGCGGTCCTTCTGCTCACCGGTCTGTTTGTCTTTCCAGGATTCGTTGGTGGCAACCGTGAAATTGGTAACCGCTGCGCCGCTCGGCATGTAGCGCGTCTCGGGATCCTGCCCGAGGTTACCTACGATGATGACTTTGTTTATTCCGCGGGCCATATTGGTCCCCTACATGTGATTCGGTGTTGTGTGACCCGCTACGAAGGCAGCGAGGGGGGACTATTGTAGAGCCTGCCGGGGCAAAAGCCAGCCCGATTTCTGGCCGTAAACGCCGTTTTAGGCGGTTTGCTGCCGTACCCGGCCAAAAGCCTGAACCGCCAGCCAGAGGGCGGCCAGCAACAGGCATACGAAGAACACGTGGGAGGGGTGGCCCTGGCTCAGGAACCGCCCGCCGATCAGCCCGCCGGAGAAGGCGCCCAGGAACTGGGCAGTCGAAAACACGCCCAGGGATGCGCCCCGGACATCTTCGTCCGCCAGCACTGAAAGACGTGCGGGCAGCCCGGCCTCGAGAAAATTGAAGCCGGCGAAATAGGCAACCAATCCCAGGAATACCGGCGTCACCGAGACGCCGAGGAATGCCAGCACGAATTGCGCCACAAGGATCATGATCACAGCCATGCCGATCAGGTAGCCGCGTCCCTGTCGGTGATCCAGCATGATCATGGGTACGGTCACGACGAGCGACGTCAGCAAGGCTCCGACATAGATCTTCCAGTGGTCCGTCAACGCCAACCCGAGGCGATCGCTCAACAGGAACGGCAGCGCGACGAAGGTGGCTGTCATGATCGTATGCAGCAGGAAAAAATAGAAGTCGATCTGCAACAGATCGGCACGGAGTGCAGGCAGGAGGCTCCAGCTCTCGCGAGTCTTTGGCTTCGGGATTTCGGGCAACAAGGCCAGCATCATTCCGGCGACGACGGACAAGCCTGCCGCGACCCAGAACAGGGCCTGCACACCGAACTTCGCCGCTATGAGCGGGCCGGCGATCATCGCCAGCATGAACGCCATACCGATGCCGATGCCCATGGTGGCCATGGAACGCGTTCGAACCTCGTCGCGCGTGGCGTCTGCGATCAAGGCCGTCAGCGTGGCCGAGATGGCGCCGGCACCCTGCAGCAGGCGACCCGCGATAACGCCGTAAATGGAATCGCTAAGCCCGGCAAGTATGCTGCCGGCCGCGAAAACCGTGAGCCCCAGAAGGATCACAGGAATGCGACCGATGCGATCGGACAGGGCGCCAAGCGGAATCTGGAAACCCGCCTGCGTAAGCCCGTAGCCGCCAACGGCGAGCCCGATCAGTAGCGGCGTTGCGTGCTTCAGCTCCGCCGCGTAGAGCGACAGCACCGGCAGCAGCGCGAACAGCCCGAACATGCGAATAACGGCAATCAGCGCAACCACCAGCACGGAACGCCGCTCCGAAGCATGCATGACGACACTGCTGGCGGGGCTCACTGTATTCACTCGCACGGTTCCTTTGCGCCGAAGATGCGCGGCGGCGTATATTAGCAGGTTGTTCCGCAATTCCTTAGTTCCCTGCTATGAAGACGATCGATATTCGCGGCGCCAGGACACACAACCTGCGCAACGTCGACCTCAAGCTGCCGCGTGAGAAGCTCATTGTTATAACCGGTCTGTCTGGATCCGGGAAATCCTCGCTGGCGTTTGACACGATTTATGCCGAAGGGCAGCGTCGCTACGTCGAGTCGTTGTCTGCCTATGCGCGACAGTTCCTGTCGATGATGGAAAAACCGGATGTTGATCATATCGATGGCCTCTCGCCGGCAATCTCCATCGAACAGAAGTCGACATCGCACAACCCGCGCTCGACGGTCGGTACGGTAACCGAGATATACGACTACCTGCGCCTGCTGTACGCGCGCGCCGGCACGCCACGCTGCCCTGACCACGACATCACGCTCGAGGCGCAGACGGTCAGCCAGATGGTCGATCACGTCCTGGAGTTACCCGAAGGTTCGCGACTCATGCTGCTTGCCCCGGTCGTGGCCGATCGAAAGGGTGAACACGTTCAGCTGATGGCCGACCTGCAGGCGCAGGGCTTCGTGCGTGCGCGCATCGACGGCGAAATATACGAACTGGATCAACCACCGGAGCTCGACCTTCGCAAGAAGCACACGATCGAAGCGATCGTCGATCGCTTCAAGGTCAAAGATGACCTGCGGCTGCGACTCGCGGAGTCCTTCGAGACGGCCTTGCGCCTGGCCGACGGCGTGGCACGCATTGCCTGGATGAATGACAGCAAGCAGGAGGAGATCATTTTTTCCGATCGCTTCGCCTGCAATATCTGCGGCTACAGCCTGACGGAACTCGAACCGCGGCTGTTCTCCTTCAACAACCCGAGTGGCGCCTGCCCCGGCTGCGACGGGCTCGGCGTCAAGCAGTTCTTCGACGCGGAGCGCGTCGTCGTCAATCCGGGCCTGTCGCTCGCCGGCGGCGCGATACGCGGCTGGGATCGAAAGACCACCTACTACTACCAGATGATCAAGAGCCTGGCGTCGCACTACGAATTTGATATCGAGACGCCGTTCGACGAGCTGCCGAAGAAACTGCAAGACGTCGTCCTCTATGGCAGCGGCAAGGAAAAGATCCAGTTTTTCTATGCGAATTCGCGCGGCATGCAAATCAAGAAGCTACATCGCTTCGAAGGCGTATTGCCGAACCTGGAACGTCGCTACCGTGAAACCGAGTCCGGCGCCGTGCGCGAAGAGCTGTCGAAATTCCTGAACAGCCAGGCCTGCCCGGAATGCAAAGGGACCCGGCTCAATCGTTCAGCCCGACACGTTTTCGTTGCCGGCCGATCGCTTCCGGAAATCACCAGCCTGTCCATAGGGCATGCGCGCGAGTTCTTTCGCACCATGAAACTCGATGGATGGCGCGAAGCGGTCGCTGACAAGATCGTCAAGGAAATCGGCGAACGCGTTGGCTTTCTCTCGGACGTTGGCCTCAACTACCTGTCGCTTGACCGCAGCGCCGAAACGCTGTCGGGCGGCGAGTCGCAGCGTATTCGCCTGGCCAGTCAGATTGGATCGGGACTGGTCGGCGTCATGTACATCCTGGATGAACCTTCCATCGGGCTGCACCAGCGCGACAACAAGCGCCTTTTGGGAACGCTCACGCACCTGCGCGATCTCGGCAACACGGTTATTGTCGTTGAACACGATGAGGAAGCCATCATGCTTGCCGATCACGTCGTGGATCTTGGTCCGGGTGCCGGCGTGCACGGCGGCCGCGTGGTTGCCGAAGGTACGCCACAACAGATCAAGGCCGAAGCGCGATCGCTGACCGGACAATACCTGTCCGGCGCACGATCGATCGCGGTCCCCGCCGAACGCACGCCGCCGGACCCGGACAGGCAAATCTCGATAATCGGAGCTACCGGCAACAACCTGCAGAAGGTCGATGCATCGCTGCCTGTTGGCCTGATGACCTGCGTTACCGGGGTCTCCGGATCCGGCAAATCGACGCTGATCAACGACACGCTGTACAAGGCCGTCGCGGAACAGATCAACCGGGCGAGCCGCAATCCCGCTCCGCATAAGGAAATACGGGGCCTTGAGCACATCGATCGCGTCATCGATATCAGCCAGAGCCCGATCGGTCGTACGCCACGATCCAACCCGGCGACATACAGCGGCCTGTTTACGCCGATTCGCGAGCTGTTCGCCGGCACCCAGGAAGCCCGTTCGCGGGGTTATATGCCGGGACGCTTCAGCTTCAACGTCAAGGGCGGCCGTTGCGAGGCCTGCCAGGGCGATGGTGTCCTCAAGGTGGAAATGCATTTTCTGCCAGACGTCTACGTGCCCTGCGATGTCTGTCGCGGCAAACGCTACAACCGGGAGACGCTGGAGATCCGCTATAAGGGCAGAAATATCAATGAAATACTCGAGATGACGGTGGAGGACGCCGCCGACTTCTTCAAAAATGTTCCCGTCGTTGCAAGGAAATTGCAGACATTGATGGACGTCGGTCTCACGTATATCCGGCTCGGGCAGAATGCGACCACGCTCTCGGGTGGCGAGGCACAACGCGTGAAACTCGCCAAGGAGCTATCGAAGCGTGACACCGGCAATACGCTCTACATCCTCGACGAGCCAACCACGGGCCTGCATTTCCATGACATCGAGCAGCTGCTCGGCGTGCTGCATCGCTTGCGCGATCACGGCAACACCATCGTCGTCATCGAACACAACCTGGATGTCATCAAGACGGCCGACTGGATTATCGATCTCGGTCCGGAGGGTGGCGATGGCGGCGGTCGTGTCATTGCGGTCGGCACTCCGGAGCAGGTTGCGTCAACGGACGGTTCCTTCACCGGCGAATACCTCGAACCGCTCGTCAAGCGCCCGCGCAAAGCGAGCCGCGGCACCGCGGTCAGTGCGTAGATACAGCGACGGCTCGATCAGCTCGAGTTCCATTAGCAGGTAGCGACCGTCGGGGCCCCGCACCCAGTCGCCGCGCCCATAGACCGGCCGTGGTTCGATGCGCGCGAACAGCGCCGCGGCCGTTTCGAGCAGGGCGTCGTCCGGGCGCACGGGCTTGATATCCGCACCGTGCTCTTCCTGTACGCGGAAGTCGCCGGCTTTCGGCGTCTTCTGAATCGCGTGGCTGTACTCGCCACTGAAGAAGAACAGCGAGAATTCACCCTCGCTCCGGATATTCTCGACAAACGGCTGAACCAGGAACGCGCGACCGGCAAAGGTTCGCTGCAGCAGCTTTAGCTCCGCATCGTCAACGGGATCCGTCAAGACGAAGGTGTCTTTCGCGTTCGCCCCGAGCGTCGGCTTGATCACGATCTGCCCGGTGCGGTGCTCGGCAAATAGCCGGGCGGGATCTGCAGACTCGAAGTCGTCGTACCACGTGCTCGGCACGATAGCGCCGCCCTGACGCTCGATATCCCTGAGATAGGTTTTCTCGAGCGTCCAGTGCACCAGCGCCAGGTCGTTGATCAGTAGTGCCCGTGAGGCATCGATGCGACTCAGCACCTCGAGGAACTGCCGCACGTGCTCCGGGTAATCCCAGGGTGTACAGATGTACACGGCATCGAAACAGTCCCAGTCGATGTCGTCGCGCCACGGGACCACGTCGACCTGCCAGCCGAGCGCCTGCATCGGCGCGATGCTGAGGTGAAAGTCGGTGACGAACTCGCCCATGTCCGACATGCTCAGGTACGCGATCCGTCTCACTCGTCGAAACTGCCGTATTCCAGGAAACGGATCGTCAGCTCAATCGGCTCTCGCATGCGCATCATGAATGCGTGTGAGTGCTCGACCTCGACGAAATCGGCCATGCCATCCAGCCTGGTGTCGGCGACGGAAACGCGACCGTCGTCGGGATTCTCAAGGACCGCGGAGGTGATCGGATCGATCGTGCGATTGCCGGCAATCACGCCCAGTTCGAAGGTCGCGGGGCCCAGCCTGAGCGGCACGCTGTCCTCGCCCTTACCCAGTTGCAGCCCGGCCGGACCGTTGAGCCAGTCGAATCCCGGCCAGTCGCGCAGTTGGTCGACTGCCGCACTGCCCTGATTCGGCGGGCCGAGCATGACCACGCGACCGAGCTCCGCGATCCCGTTTTCGCTGAGGTACTGCCGCAGCAGGATACCGCCCAGCGAATGCGTGACGAAATGAATTTTCTCGATGCCCTCGATCGCCCGGCAGGCCGCCAGCCCCTCCGGAATCGCGATACGGGCGAGTTCCTCCACGCTGAATTCGCGCGACGGATAATCGACGTTCACCGTCTCGAAGCCCTCGTCGTCCAGTGCCCGTTGCATGGGGTTCATCGACATCGAAGTGCGGGCCAGTCCATGCAACAGCACGACACAGTCGGTGGCTGACGCAGCCGAGGCCGCGAGCAGCAGGACTACGATCAGCCACAGGCGCCACTGCATTGCCTATAGCCCCTGCGTGAAACCCTGCTCGCGCAGCTGCCTGTCATGCCACTTTCCCAGCACCACGAGCGCAAGAACCGAACCGAACAGCGCCCAGCCCATGTCCGACTGCGTGTCCCAGGCATAGCCCTGCGTTCCGAGGAATGCCTCGGCCGCTTCGTCCGACAGCAATGCAACCCACCACTCGATGAGTTCATAAAATGCGCTGAACGCGAGGCAGAAACAGACGATGTAAAAATTTCGCCAGGCCGCCGAGTTGAAAATCTCGAGTCGGATCATGAGTTCACGGGCGATTATCGCCGGCACGAAGCCCTGTACAAAGTGACCGAGTTTGTCGTAGTTGTTTCTCGATCCGTCTATCGCCTCGCGCAACCATTCGCCAAGGGGCACCTCGGCATAGGTGTAGTGCCCACCGATCATCAGGATGACGCAGTGCACCAGGATCAGCACGTAAACGAGGGTCGTTAACGGAAAACGATTGCGCGTCAGCCAGAGGATGACGGCACCGAGCACGGCCGGGAAAACCTCCAGGCACCAGGTTACGAAGTCCTTCGGTTCTATTGCCGACCAGGTAAGTACGGCGACAAAGATGGCGATCCAGAGAATTCTCATTGCAGTCATCGTCTACCGTCCCTCAGCGCTGTGCCGCACTGCTTCGCCCTTTCTCGAGCGCCAGTAACCCTGCCTGCTGAAGCTTTCCCAGACCCAGGGCAGCCAGCGCAGTAGCGCAAAGCTCAGCCAAAGTGCCCAGGTGAGTATCAGGACCTTGTAGATCCAAAGTGGCAGCGAGATCGCGGTGGCAATCGGCAGGACAGAATCGCTGCTGTCGGCGAACCAGCTCAGAACGTTGTCATAGGAGTTGTGCCCGGCGACGTGCATGTCCGGAGTGCCGAGCAGACCTTGCGGCAGCGCCGATACCACGCTGACGAGCGCGATCACCGTCAGGCCGCCGATGACTACCTGGATGGTGTTGAAGCGCCACCAGTTGACCTCCGGCTGCCATCGCTCGCGCGCGCCGCAGGCGAGCAACCAGATTACGACCACTGCCAGCACCGGCCAGCTGAACGTGCTGAATCCGAGTCCCAGCAGCAACCAGTGACGGCTCTTCAGCGGCGCTAGCCCTATGCGGCCGAGAATGAGTGCAAACAGGACAAGCACGGCGAGTTCCGACCAGTACAACACCGCGGGTCCCAGCTTTGGCCCACTGGTGACGAGCAGCCAGCGGTTGCGTGGATGGCTTAGCGACAGTTCGATATTGCTGGCCGGTGCGGCAATGTCCACGGCGGGAGTTGTTGTGCGCAGGCGCATGTCGGCACTTTCGCGCCATCGAATATCGATACTATGCTGTCCGGGCAGGATCGGCAGTGTCAGCACACCGTCTTCTGCACGCATCGTCTGGGAGCGACCGTCGATGCTGACCGCCGTCACTTCGGCGCCAGCCGGAATGCCGAGCATATGCTGAGCGCCCCGGGTGCTGCGGTACCGCAAGGCGAGACTCGTATCGCGTGAGCGGCTACCCTGGTCGACGGAGAGGTTCACCGAATCGAAGGCGAGCGTCGTACCGTCGACCGCCTCCGGTCGCGTCGCAGTCATGACCAGCTGTTCGCCGCCACGCGGTTCAAATTGCGCGACACGAACGTCGCTGGCATCGTCACCAGTATTGCTCTGGGGAATGCCGTCGAATCGGGCGGTCCAGATATTGCCGACCGCAAAACGCCAGACTTCCTGCCAGGCGGCGCCCTGCTCCGCGTTTAGCGTCAGCGGTGATTTTCGCGGCAGGTTGGAGGTCCAGCTGATGGAGCCCTGCTGCGGATCCATCGACACCAGCACCCGACCGTCGTCGACCGTGAAGTTGCCGCTGACAATCGACTCACCATCGAGCAACGGCACATCGAGCGTCAGCGCGCCCTGCGTTGGCGCGACACGATAGACCGTCGTCGTCACCCGCCAGTCCAGATCCAGCTCGATGGCGCGCTCGATGCGGGCAAACGCGGGAAAACGACTGCTCTCCCAGCGCGCGGTTTCATTACCATCGGCCGCGGTCTGCAGCCGCGTGAGCTGCAGGGAACCCGACAGCAGCCTGCGATCCTTTATGCCCGCAACAAACCAGCCGTCGCTTTTCACCGTGACGACGCGGGGTGGCGAGTCGAACGGAATCTCCAGGCTGTCGACGGCCGGCACCGGACCGCTGATGGTGACGCGGTGCTGGCCCGAGCCAACGTGCAGCCAGAGTGCATCGTCATTCGCACGCAGCACACGCGCGTTCGCGGCTCCGTCGAGCAAGACCGTCCCGGGCCGCCACCCCTGTATCGAACCCGGCAGGGGAATAGCGACATCGTCCAGCGCATGAATCGCGAGATCCATGCTGATCGCCTCGGCGCCGACGGTCACATCGGCGGCGACGATTTCCGCACAACGCGGAACGCAATCCGGCGGCTGCAACAGCCACTCCTGCAGCTGTCGCAACAGCTCGGCATCCGGCAGCTGCGCTTCGGCTCTGGGGCTAACCGTCAGCAAGGCCGTCAGCAGCCCGGCGGCGCACAGCGCCGCCGCTCCCGACCGCCCTAGGCTCAACCCGCCCGGCAGGCGCAAGCGCCTGTTCAGTATCTCCGCCGCCAGCGCAGCGGCAAACAGCAACAGCAGTGCAACTTCGGCGAAACGCAATGCACTGACCACCCAGCGCGGCAGTACCACGAGCCGCATCGTCTGCTCCGCGTCGACAGGTCCGCTCCAGCGCAGGCCGTAGCTGTTCCACTTCCAGGACGGGATACCCGGGCCTGCCTGAACCACGGCGTTCGGTGCATAACGCTGAAACGCGTAAGAGCGCTTTGCGGCGCTGACGACCAGTTCTTCGAGTTGACCGGCTTCAGCCGCAACCCGGTCCGACCGTAGTGCGCTAACCCCGTCTTCCGCCATCTGCTTTGCCATGCCCGGTGCTGCGGGCAGAACGCTGTCGTAAAGCTGATACTGGTTGTACTGCGGCTCAAGCTGCGGATACAACGCAATACGAAGCTGGCTCGCCAGAAATGGCACCAGCGCGATGACCAGGGCGGCGGCACTGAGTAGCTGATAGCCGGACACCAGCTGGCGCAGGCGGCCCGCCGGCGCGACGCGCATGAGCGCAATGGCAATCAGGAGATTCAGCCATAACCACCCGGGTGCAAGCATCTCGTGGAAACTCAAGACCAGTGCGAGCAGCGCGACGATACCGGTGCCACGACCGAACAGCCGCCATACGGCGATCGTGATGATCAGCACGAGGAAGAAATCCAGCAATTGCCACTGACCCGTCCAGCTGCCGCGCGCGTCATCGACGCCGGGAGCCGAGAGCAGGCGGCTGCCGGGCGGCAGATTCAGGACGGCCCTGACCTCGCCGAAGCGCGCGTCCCAGCCTGTAATCGGCATCGCTCCGCGCTCATTGACCCGACCCAGTGCATCGAGATCAACCGCCGTCCGCCTTAGCTCGACACCGGTGAAACCCGGCGTCTCCCCGTTTGTAATCAACAGGTTGTCGTCGGACTCGCGCGCCGTCAGCAGCGTATACGGCGGCATCATGTCGAGCCGCCAGTCCCTGCGCATCTCGCCGCTGATGGCGTCCAGGACGACGAAGCCGTCACCATCGAAATCCAGCCAGATTGTCCGATCCAGCAGCAGTTCGTTTGTCGCCGAAACGACACCGCGGCTGCGTTCGGTGATCTCGAAGGTAGCCCCGGGGTCGACGCGAAACGCCGGGTGGCTGGCCCAGTTGCGCGGCACCTGTACCTGAACCGGATCGACAGGAGGCAGTCCCTCGACGGCACTGACGCGCAGCCGGTCGTTAGACTGAAAACTCCATATTTCCGCGACGGGCATGTTGCGACCGGCGTCCTGTCTTTCGATCGCATTCAGCACGGTCGGCCCGCGCGCACTGACAAACACGGTCCATCGTCCGGGCCGAACCTGCAGCCGCAGGTTCCCGTCGGCCTCGAGCTTCGCCGGAAGCTGGCTCTGGATATCCAGGGGAATGAAATCGTCGGGAAGAACCGGGCCGAACAATTCCTCGCGCACGCTCCCCGAAACATCGATCTGCAGCTGGGTGACGAGGCGTGTCGGGATGTCATCGGCAACCAGTCGGTGAACCTCTGTCTTTATCGAGTCTGCGACTCGTGTATCGCGTCTTCGCTCGCCGAGGAAAATGCCATTGCGGTCCATTTCCGGACGTTCCACGCGACGACCATCGACCGTCAGTGCGACCAGCCCGCTCGCAGGCGGCAGGGGCAACATGCCCGGACGTTCGTCCCATTCGAATCGACCGCCAAGCTCGTAGCTGCCGGGACCGACCCAGACACTCGGCACGTTGTCGCGCGCGATCACTTCGATCGCACGACCGTTCGCCGTGACGCGATCCGGCCAGTGGTCCGGGCCGCCGGGCAGCGCGATCCATTGCTCTTGTGCGTACACGGTCCACTGCTGCGAGAAGCGCGCATCCGACGCCGTGACGGTCAGCTGCAATCGTCCGGGCCAGGCGCACAGGAAATCGTTTGCCGCATCGGCCCTGCGATTGAAGTAGAACGGGCAATTGCGATACGCCTTGTCTCGCAGCACCCACTGTTGCCAGTCTTTCAATTCATCCGGCACAGGCTGCTGGGCGCCGGTGGACGCACTGAACGCAAGTAAGGACAGCAAAACCAGCCTGAATACCGTTGACATACGAGATCTCCGCCAAGGCCGCGATTGACACTATACGTCAACGCGACAGGGATGGAATTGGCATTTTGCCTCAGTAGTGCGGCGGCCGTTCGTCGCCGGCATCACCGTCGCCTGCCATGTCCGCCAACGAACGAAACCGCTCGATCAATGACTGGCACAATGCGTCCAGCCGCATTATTTTCGCTTGCTGGCCGGTTACAACTTCGTTGAGTTCATGGAGCAACTGATCCTGATGCGCCAGTCTGCTCTCAAGATCTATAAAACGTTCCTCGCTCATTCTCGCCCCTTTTCGCCATTCGCAATTACAGCGTTCTCAATCGGACACTGCTGTCATGTCCAGTGCCCTCGCACCTTATCAGCGTGCCGTACACGGCGTAGAATACACCGCTACTTTGCGCAGGGCTCCTCATGTCACTCCTTCGTTTCGAAAACATCGGCCTCGAATTCGGCGAACAGGTCATTCTTCGCGACGCCGAGTTCGCGATCGAAGCGGGTGAACGGATCTGCCTGATCGGTCGCAACGGCGCCGGCAAATCGACGACGCTGAAACTCATCATGGGATCCATGGAGCCCGATCGCGGCGAGATCGTCAGAAAAGACGACCTGGTCGTCAGCCAGCTCGAGCAGAACCTGCCGGCGACGATGGATGCGCCGGTTGCCGACGTGATTCGCTCAGGGCTGGCGCAGGTTCAGCAGCTGCTCGCCGAGTATTCGGAACGCTCCGGGAAAGCACTTGATAAACACGGCCTTCGAGAACTCGAGATCCTGCATGCCAGGATCGACGCGCAGGATGGCTGGCATCTCGAGCAACGCGTCGAAACAACGATGACGGAGCTCGACCTGCCGGCCGACAAGTCGATGAACGAGCTGTCCGGCGGCTGGCGGCGTCGCGTGGCACTGGCCAGGGCGCTGGTGCAGAAACCGGACCTGCTGCTTCTCGATGAGCCAACCAATCACCTCGACATCGCAACAATCAGATGGCTGGAAGAGCGCGTCTACAGTTATCCGGGGGCGGTGCTGTTTATTACTCACGATCGCGCATTTCTTCAGCGACTCGCGACCCGAATTGTCGAAATCGACCGGGGCAGACTGAGCAGCTGGCCGGGCGATTACGATAACTATCTGAACAGAAAAGAGAAAATGATGGAGGATGAGGCCGTCGCCGACGCCCGCTTTGACAAGAAGCTCGAGCAGGAAGAAGTCTGGGTGCGCCAGGGAATCAAAGCGCGTCGCACGCGAAACGAAGGCCGTGTCCGCAGCCTGCAAAGAATGCGCGAGGAGCGCGAGGGACGCATCAAGAAGGAAGGCACCGCGCGCATTCACATCGAGGAGGCCGAGCAATCCGGACGCAAGGTACTGCGAGCGCGCAATATCAGCTACAGCTATGGTAGTGAAAAGGTCATCAGCGATTTTTCCATAAAGATCATGCGCGGCGATCGCATCGGCCTGATTGGCAACAATGGCGTTGGCAAGACGACGTTACTTCGGCTGCTGCTCGGTGAGCTCGAGCCAATGACCGGTACCATCAAGCGCGGCACGAACCTCGAGATCGGTTATTTTGATCAGCTGCGGCAAACGCTCGACCTCGATAAGTCGGTCGCGTTCAACGTTGGCGAGGGCCGCGATTACATCACCCTGAACGGCAAAGACCGTCACGTCGTAGGCTACCTCAGGGGATTCCTGTTTAGTGCGAAGCGCGCGATGACCCCGGTCAAGGCGCTGTCCGGGGGCGAACGCAACCGTGTCATCCTCGCGAAACTGTTCACCAGGGCCGCAAACCTCCTGATCCTGGACGAGCCGACCAACGACCTCGATATCGAGACACTGGAAGTGCTCGAGCAGAAACTGTGCGACTACAACGGCACATTGATCATTGTCAGCCATGACCGGCAGTTTCTCGACAACGTCGTCACGAGCACCATCGTGTTCGAAAAGGACGGCAAGATTGAGGAATACGTCGGAGGCTACTCCGACTGGCTGCGACAGGGCCATGAGCTTGCGATAACTGACAATCCGCTAGCGGCCGAAAAGAAAAGACGCGAAACGGCCGAACGACGCAGGCGTGGAAATTCCCTGAAACTCAGTTACAAGGACCAGCGCGAGCTCGACAAGCTGCCCGAAGAAATCCATCAAATCGAAAAACGCATCAGCAACTTGCAGGCTATCGTCGCGGCGCCGGAATTCTATAGCCAGGACAAAGCCGTCGTGCAGCAAACGCTCGCCGAACTCAGCGAAACGGAAGCGCGACTGGAGCGGCGCGTGGAGCGCTGGGGAGACCTCGAGTCGAAGAAGGAGTCGTTACGGTCATCGTAACATGACCGCAACGACCGCCCTGCTAAAGCAGCTGCAGTATCAGCGCAACCTGGCATGCCCACCCGGCTGCGAACGCAAGCGTCCGAACCCAGGGGACCGACAGGGTGTACGCAAGCAGATGGACGACGCGCGCCCAGAAATAGATCTTGCAGGCCAATACCGTAACGTCGTTGCTCACGCCCGCGACATTTGCCGTGAGCACCAGCGCGGCAAAGACCACCAGGTTCTCGACAGCATTGTAGTGCGCGGCTTTCATCTTGGTTGCCCAGCCAGACAGCGGTTTGGGCGCTTCCGGGTATCCGACCGCATCGGCCATGCCGCGGACCATGATCGTGTTCAGGATATAGGGTATCCACATGACCGCATTGAGTGTCACCACCCAGGTTAGGCTCGTCAGTTCACTCGTCATTTCTTCTTCTCCTCGATTGGTGCTGCCTCTGCATCGTTGTTGCCAGCTGGTTCCAGTATCGCCTTCCGCGTCAGGAAGTAACACAGGTCTCCAAGCGGCGCGTCGTCCGGGTAGTCCTGCACGACGAAGCCCGATTCGAGATAGCAGCGATAAGCCGGCTGGTTGTCTCTGTATACGAACAGGGACCATTGCGCGTAGCCCGATTGCTGTTGCGCGGCCCGCATAATCATTCGAACGAGCCTTTTCCCGACCCCGCGTCGACGCATTTGCGGGTGAGTAATCAGGCGCGCCAGGTGCGCGCGATCATAGCGATCGTAGTATTGTCCGAAAGCCGCCATTGTGCCGTCCGGATCCTTCAGGCTATAGGTCGGTATCGCATCCCATCGACAGTCCTCGCGAAAGGTCTCATGCGTAAACGGAAAGCGGAACCTGGGCCCGCTCCAGCGATCGACCGCCTGCGCGTCTCTGAACCAGCCCATCAGCTCGCACAGATCGGTGTCGTCGGCCGCCGCGAGCGTCCAGCCATCCTCTGCAAGCGTGTCACCGTTCATGGCCGACAGAACTAGCTGCCTGGCATCGTCTGTTCGAAGTAACGATCGAACGCCCGATGGACGATCTCGGGCGAAATCCCCATCTTGGACATGGCATTGCCGAACTGTTCCATTTCAGCGGCATCTCGTTTGCCATCGGCGGCGACGACCTTGAGGCCCATGTAAGCGATATCTTCTTTCTCGTCGTCCGACAGAGTGGGCGCAAGTTCGACCAGCAGGTCCGAGAGCGTCGGCTTGTCGGTAGTCTCCTCGAGCGCCCGGGTGATGAGCTCGAGTGACTCGGCACCCTGCAGATGGAAATGCTCTTCGATCAGGTCGATGATCAGCGACGATTCTTCCTGCTGGATGCTGCCGCCCCCGCGGGCGACATTGATCAGTATCGCGGCAACCAGGAACTGCTGGTCGTACCTCTCCTCGCCGTCGTCGGTCTCGACGATCAATGTGGATCCGACGATTCTCGAACCGAGTATTTCTTTGCTCACAGCGCTCTCATTTCGTTTTGTATTTTTCGCGCATCTTCTTCACCGATGCGACGATGATCTGCTCGAGCACCTTCTCGTCGATATCGGAGAGACGTTTGACATAAAGGCAGGACTTGCCAGTCTTGTACTTCCCCAGCTTCTTCAAGAGCGGTTCAAAACTCTTGAATCCCGGCATGATGTACAGCGTTAGCGCCTGTTTACGCGGCGAATAACCGGTAATCATGAAGTCACCTTCCCGTCCGCTGTCGTACCTGTAGTGGTACTCACCAAATCCGACGATATTCGATCCCCACATCCGCGCTCGCGAGCCGGTCGCCTTGCGCATGATCGCAGACACCTTCCTGACGTCACGACGCCTGTCCGGGTCTTCGATAGCGTTAATGAACTCGGTAACGCTTTGTCGGCTCGGCTTCGTCTTGTTGTCAGCCATATTGTATCCACCCGCTTGCCTTCTGTCCCGCAAGTTCCCGCGATTTCAGGGCCTGCGAAATACCCGGGCCTATTACTAGTGCAGAGTCCCGAACAGTCGATCTCCGGCGTCGCCGAGGCCCGGCACAATGTATTTTCTCTTATTGAGTCTCTGGTCAATGGCGGCCGCATATATGTGTACGTCAGGGTGAGCGTCCTCGACGGCTTTGACGCCCTCTGGACAGGTTACGATGCAGACGACCACAATATTATCGGCGCCATTTTTCTTCAGGATGTCAATCGCTGCTATCGTCGACCCGCCCGTCGCAACCATCGGGTCTATGACGATACAGGTGCCGCCTTCGATTTCCCGCGGGAAGCTTTCGTAGTAGGTTACCGGCAACTTGGTTTCTTCATCCCGGTAGAGCCCGACGAAGCCGACCCTTGCGGTCGGCACGAGCTCCAGAATGCCCTCGAGCATACCGACCCCGGCACGAAGTATCGGGATTACGACGATGTCCGTGTCGATCTTGCGGCAAGTGGCCTCGGCTACCGGGGTACGAACGCTTACTTCCCGGGTCTTGACGTTCTTCAGCGCTTCATAGCACACGAACTTGGTGATTTCGGTTGCCAGCTCGCGAAAGCGTTTGTGGCCGGTCTCCTCGTCACGAATGATGGCCAGTTTGTGCTGCACACAGGGATGATCGATCAGTTTGGCCAATTTCTATTCTCCGTTGGTGTTTTCCGCTTGTGGCGACCAGATCGCATACTCGTTGCCGACGGGGTCGACGAAATGAAAGCGGCGGCCACCGGGAAACGCAAAGATTTCCTGGCTGATTTCAGCACCCAGCGCCTTGACCTTTTCTGCATCGCGCTCCAGGTTTTCGCTATAAAAGATCAGCAACACCCCTGCCGATGAGGCGGGCTCGGACGAGCGGCGGAAGCCGCCATCGAGTCGGCCGTCGTTAAAGCTCATGTAGTCATCGCCCCATTCCTGAAACGACCAGCCGAACATCGCCGTAAAGAACTCCCGGGCTCTTTTCAGATCTGTGACGGGAATCTCGACGTAGTCGACCTGGTTCTCCGCACTCATGAACTGCCTCCCTCGGGCACTAGGACCCCTTCAGTCTTAGCAGCGGCCTCTCGGCGTGCACAAACACGGTACCAAATTCGCCACTGATTTCGTATCGGGCATCGGCGACACGCCGAAATCCGGTTATTGCACCACTGCCAAGACTGGCGGCCACGTCGACTATTTCGGCGGCGTCGGCACCGTCCGCCGCCAGTGCCTCACAGAACGGGAACTCAATGTATGCGGGGCGAATACACACGCGCTCGGCAGGTCGCGGCTTCTCGTAGAACGGGTGTTCCGGCATCAGGAACAGGTCGATATCCGCGAACAGGCTGTCCGACTCAAGGTACCAGGACAGAACATAGGACCGAGTAAGATCAACGTCTGCAAACTCTCTTAGCTGTCGCCAGTCTGTCGTGTCGTCTAGATCGGCCATCGATTATCCTGATGCGCTAGCCGAACGTCCGGCTTACCCAGACGCCGATGAAGTGAGACAGCACGACAACCAGGGCGGCGATACCGATGTGTTCCGCGATGATCGCCCAGGGAGACTCGTTCTGCGTGCGCGCCAGGAAATAGCTCAGGACCGCAATGACGAGCATCCCCCACGCCACCGATACCATCACTGCCGATGCGAGCGGCAGCAGCAGCAGCGGTATGGCAAAACTGATTGAGAACACGAACTTGGTTACGAACGTCGTAATCGTCGCCGCCCAGACGTGATCGTGCGAGGTTGCCGGGTCGGACTCCTCGGCAAGATGAATGCCGAGCGCGTCTGACATCGCGTCAGCAACGGCAATGACGAGAATTCCGCCGAGTACTGCCGTAATGGACCGGGTACCGGAATTCAGGCCGACGATGAGGCCAATTGTCGTGATTACCCCGGATGTCGCCCCGAAAAAGAGCCCGGTCCGGGCACCATCCCCCTTTAGAAACTCCATACCGCTCCTGTTCGCCTAGTCCAGCCTCATGGCATAAAGGCTGATTTCTTCTTTTTCGCCCGGCATTGTAATACCTCTGTCGAAAGACAGGCCAAGTTTCTCGAGAAGTCCGATCGATGCCGAGTTGCGCGGCGATACGATGGCGGTCAGATATTTCAGGCCAAGCACATCTCGCGCATAGTCGACGACCGCCTCTGCCGCCTCGGTCGTCAGGCCCAACCTGTAGAACTCCGGCAATACCGCGAATCCGATGTCGGGATGCTCGAGATTGTCTCGTCGAAAAAGTCCGCAAATACCGATAGCGGTGCCATCGCTCTTGAGCGACATGCAATACGGTCCGTAGCCATAGCTCTCATAGAGCGCGAAGGCGCCGTCGATCAGGGCAGCCTGGGCATCTGCCACGCTGCGAATACCGCGATCGCCGACGTGCTGCAGGAAAGCCGGATCGTTCCAGATTGACAACATGAAAGCCGCGTCATCCAGCGTCAGGCGCCGCAGCCGGAGCCGCCGCGTCTCCAGGACCGGTTCGCGCCCGTCAATCAGGGCCATACACCCAGGATCAGCCCGAACAGCAGGAACTGGCCCGTATGATAGCCCCCGTCAATGAACAGGGCGCTCAGCGGCCGATTGGCAAACTGATAGTTGATACCAAAGCTCATGCCCACGAAACCCAGTCCTACCAGCAGGCCGGCGCGGATCGATTCGGACAGCACCGGGTTAGGCCCGAGCAGCGTGGCGAAAACGTAGGCGGCCACCAGCGCGAAGACAAAGCTCAGGCCAAACACCTTTGCGGGATGACCGTTGTCCTCGTCGCTCCGCCCCATGGCTGCATTCCAGGGTTTCAGGAAGAGGATCGGCGAATACCAGAGCCCACCCAACAAGAAACTCGACACAGCCGCCGCAGCGACCGCCCAGATATTCACGTCCATCGCAATTCTCCTGTCAGTTACGAACCTGGCGGATGTCGCTTTTGCCAGCGGGAATAAAGAAACTGCTGAGACGAGCCGCCCGGCGTCGTGTGAACCTGCAACTCATGCGAACGCAGCTCGAAGCGGTCGCCGAGCAGCTGCCGAAGCGCGTCAATGTCATAGCGACGGATATTGAGGCCGCTGCATCGCTCCGGGCCCTCTGGCCCGAAAGTCGCGAGGATTAGTTGGCCCGCTGGTCCGAGCGTTTGATGCACGACGTCGATATAGGCGGCTCGCTCCGAGGGGTCCGTCAGAAAGTGGAAGACGGCACGATCGTGCCAGAGTGAGTAGTGACGGCTTGGACAGAAAGCCGTGACATCGGACTCGATCCAGACCACCGACTCGGCAGCCTTGCCAAGCCTCAGCCGGGATCGCTGCAGCGCTTTGCCGGAAATATCCAGTATGCTGATATCCGAATAGGCCGAGGCAAGCAGATGATCGACCAGCGTCGAGTCGCCGCCACCGGCATCCAGTACGGGTTCGTCCCTGCCCACGCCGCTTGCATGGATGAGTTCGAGCGATTTCTCGGGAACCGCCTGATACCAGGAAACGTCCGTCGACCGCTTGTCGGTGTAGACGCGCTGCCAGTGCGACTGACGTGCTTCACTCATTCGGGTACCTCGCGTACGCTGACGGCGGCGGCCGTCACGCATAACGCGACGTGATTGTATTCACGCCGAGCCTCTCGCATCAGCAAGCGCAAGGCGCACTGTCTCAAGGCTTCTCTTGTTGCAAATCATCACGAACATAGCGCGCCGCATTGAAATACAAGCCCGCACCCAGGAACGCGGCGAGTGCCGTCGTCATTATAGCCCAGCGAATCGAGTTCACGCCCATTGTCGGCGCCAGTGCATCGCTGATTGCGCCAACCGTCAGGGGTCCGAGACCGAGTCCAATCATGTTCAGCACGAAGAACAGCACCGACGAGGACAGCGCGCGATAGCGCGGCCCGACGAGCGCGTGCGCCATCGCGATAGTAGGACCGAGGAACATGGCCTGGCAGAGCGCTACCAGGATGTAGATGCCCCACATCACGTACTGATTGCCGCTCAGCATCATTGGCAACAGCAACAGGCCGGCCGCCAGCGTACTGATCCCGGGTACCCAGTAAGTCCAGCGATCGTCGCGCCGGCCGAGCCGGTCGCTCAGATGCCCGCCGGCATAGACGCCGGTCGCGCCCGCCAGACCGGCGATCAGCGCCAGCCAGGTGCCCACGACGCCAACGGGAACCTCATAGATACGTATCGCGAACGATGGCATGAAGTTCAGCGCGCCGTAGCCGAGAAAAGCATTGAAGCCGGCAGCGAACGCCGCATAGCGAAAGCTCTTCAAAGCCCACAGCCACTTGAGATCGGCGACGATGTGGCCCTCGGGCGCCGCAAGGTGATGACCGTCGTCCATTTGCCCTCGCGGTGGTTCACGCAGGGTCAGTTTGAGAACCAGGGCCATCAGTATTCCGGGCAGGCCTACGACCAGAAACGCGGTGCGCCAGCCGAAGAACTGATTGATCCAGCCACCCAGCAGGAATCCGACGAGAATCCCGATGTAGATTCCAATCGAGTAGAAGGACAGGGCCCGACCGCGTTCACTGTGCGGGAAATAGTCCGAAATGATCGAGTGTGACGGCGGGCTCGCGCCTGCTTCACCGATGCCGACACCGATTCTGGCTGCCAGCAGCTGCCAGAAATTCCCGACAAATGCGCTGATCGCGGTCATCGCGCTCCAGACGGCAATGGAGGCCGACACGATATTGACGCGATTGTAGCGGTCGGCCAGGCGCGCGATCGGAATGCCGCAAATCACGTAGAAGACGGCGAACGTAAAACCGGACAAGAGACCGAGCTGTTTATCGCTGAGGCCGAGCTCCTCCTTGATCGACTCCTGCAGGATGACGAGAATCTGCCGGTCTATAAAATTGAAAATATAGACAACCATGAGCACCAACAGTACGTAGTTGCGATAGCGCCTCGGTGCCTGCATGGTGTTCCTTTCTGATGTGCATTGCCGCCTGATTCCGTACTATACAGCGATGCCGACAACAACGATAAAGCTCGAGGCGCCATACCTGATTTTCTTCGGCGACGTGCGCGACCGGCTGAATGCAAAGACCGGACTGGGCATTGCCTATTGGGTACCGGAACGCTGCGCGGGGCAGATGCGATTTCCCGCTTGCGTGGTCGATGCCGGGCTGCCTGACCTCACTACCAGTGAAGCGCTGGATGTCGGTGTTCGAACCGTGATCATCGGCGTGGCGCCGACAGGCGGGCAGCTGCAGGACAACTGGTTGCCCGCGCTGCTCGACTTCGCCCGCGCTGGCGTAGACATCGCGTCCGGACTGCACAGCAAGCTCGCAGCCATCCCGGAACTCGTGCTTGCGGCCCACGAAGGCGGCTCCCGCCTTATCGACGTGCGCGTGCCACCTGCCGGTATCTCCTGCGGATCCGGACGGCGCCGCAGCGGCAAGCGCGTTCTCACCGTCGGCACCGACTGCGCGGTCGGCAAGAAGTACTCGGCACTTGCCCTGCACCGGGAACTGACGAGTCGCGGCATTGATGCGACGTTCAGGGCTACCGGGCAAACCGGCATCATGATTGCCGGGGAAGGTATCCCGATCGATGCGGTTGTCGCCGACTTTGTCGCCGGGGCCGCCGAGGCGCTGTCGCCGGATAACGCGAGCAATCACTGGGACGTCATCGAAGGCCAGGGCTCACTGACACACCCGGCTTATGCCGGCGTTACGCTCGGCCTGATCCATGGCTCGCAGCCGGACGCATTGCTACTTTGTCACGACGCCGGCCGTGACGTCATTCAGGAGGTGGATGGGCACTTCCCCATTCCGCCGCTACCGGACTACCTGCAACTCGTGCTCGCGGCCGCGCGCGTTACGAATCCTGACTGTATCTGCGCGGGCGTGTGCGTCAACACATCCGCAATGACTGACGAGGACAGGGCGAGCTACCTCTCGAAGCTACAGCTTGAGTTACAGCTGCCGGTCGTCGACCCTGTTGCAAGCGGCATGGCGGCGGTCGCCGATTACCTGATGCAGAAGCTGGGCTAGCCGCGATTCCTGGCGTGACCCCGGAATCGCTCAGCGAAACCAGAATTCGATCTCGGCAGTATCCACCGCAAAGCGCGCGGCATGCGGCTGATTGGCCGTCAGGTGATACCAGTCTCCCGGACCGTAACGCCGCTCTTCGCCATCCACCGTCAGGATCAATTCACCCTTCGTAATGACGCCGCAGTTTTCCGTCGCATGCGTGTGCTCTTCGATCGACGTACCCGCCGGATACGAGGCGAACAGAACCTGGCAATTCCTCGCCCGCAGTTCGCGGGCGTCGAAGGGTCCGGCGAAGGCCGGCAGGCCCCTTATCAGGGCTGGAAAATCCGATTCTTCTGGCATATTCGTTTTCTACCTCGCGTCTGTCTTACTAGCTATTCATCGCTCGCGCGAGCTTGCGCTTGGCGGCGACACGCGCGCTCTTCGGCTCGTCTTTCGCTTTCTCGATCGCCCGGAACTCGGCGAGTGCCGTGGCTACATCGCTACCCTGCAGCCATTCGAGTACCGTCGCTACCTGTTCGGCATTGTCACTGACGATGGCGCTGGCATTGCCATCCAGAATCGCGATGCGATGTTTGCAGAAATTACCGTACTGACCGGCGGGACAGGAACACAACGCGGTCAGGCTGTCGCCATCCTTGATGAACGTGATGTCGTAGGGCTCGGCGGATGAGCCCTTGACCTGAAAAACCAGTTCGCTCATTGCCATGCCGGTATCCTGCGCGAGTGTCGTAAAGTTTCAGCGCTCATCATGAACCCCCTTCTCGAAGCGCGTCCGGAACGTGAACGCCGCGGGCGTTGCGCCGTCTTGCCAAAGCAACTCGAAGCGCTGCTCGGCTTCCTGCTCGGTCGGAATGTGCCCGGCGTCTATCCACCAGAGTACCAGGGGAGATTTTGTAGGGCGCTCGAACCACTCGGCGCGCCGCTGCACGGCCGCCACGTGATTCGAATTGTAGACGTACGCTTCGAGCGCTTCGATGGATTCCCAGACTGACAGGTTGAACAGAACGCGTTCGCCACTGAAGGTCGCAACCGGAGACACCTCGCCCTCTTCGCTCTGCAGTCGCCAGACGAAGCCTGGCGCCTTGTCGGCCAGCGCGTTCAGGGCGTCAATGCGCGCTACGAAGTCCTGCATTAGCGGATCGTCGAGCGGCGCACGCATGTGGGCTATATTGGACTGGGCAAGATGAAATCGACGCGTCACCTGAAGCAGTTTAGCGCGGCTTTTCCCTCCCGGCTAATTGTCCGTTCTGTTGCCCTGATCGGCCGCCGGCGATCCCGCGACGATGGCGCCTGGAAATAATTGCACAGGCGCTTCCTAAATCCAGCGCCTTACCGCCAGGCAATAGTCGCTGAACTGTATACCGAATCTCGCCTGCATCGCGCGCTCCTCCGGCCCTATCTGAAAACGGTTCATATACAGGACGAACACCGGCAGGCCAATGACGGCGAGCGCGTGACTGAGGAACAACGCCCATCCCAGCAGTAGCAGCAACAGCCCGAGATACATCGGGTTACGCGTTTTCCGGTATATGCCGGACCGAACCATGCTGGAGGCCTTGTCCGGGTAACGTGGATCGACGGTGGTTTTCGCAGCCCGGAACGCGATAACTCCGCTCACCCCGATGGCCGCGCCGACGGCAGCGACGAGCGAAGCGAGCAGCGGGTGGCCCGGAAAAGGATACGACAGTTCCGGCAGTTGCCGGGACAGCAGCCACATGCCGGCCCCGCACAACAGCACTACGGCGACGGGTGGAACCTTGAGTTCGAGACTACTCAAGATTGCGAGTTGCGACGACGTGCCCGACCAGCACACGATCACGCGAGGACCCGGAGATTTCGTGCATCATGAGATCATAGCCCGCCCGCCAATCTCGAGGTGAAGAAGACCAGGCCGAGCGCGGCTGCGCTCAGAAACGGCGCCGCCAGAATCCAGGCAAACCGCAGGCCGTTCGACCACCTCGACCAGAACACCGCCGCGGCAGCAGCAAACGGGCCGGTCCAGAACAGAACCGCGTAGGCGGGAACGCCCAACAGAAACATGAGCTCCTGGCGCAGCAGGGCGACGATGACCGGCAGCAGGATGCCGCAGGAATAGACGATCAGCGGCACACGGCCCCAGTTGTCCTGAAAACGTCCGGCGCCCGGGCTCGTTACTGCTCGACGATCGGGCAAACGACTTCCCCGGCCAGTCACCTGCGGCGGTGCAACAAAAAAAGAAGGAATGCGGCCACGATGCAAGACGCCGAGGCAACTGGCAAGAACCAGCTGAGCGCCGTCTCCGCGACGACCTCCCAGTTTGTACCCTGTGAATCGTGAAAGATTCCGCCCGGGTTCAGTCGCCAGTCCACAATCGCCATCACTGTCGCGACGACGCCACCGAGCGCGATTCCGGTCCCGACAGCCAATGCCGCCTGCTTTCTCAAGAACGCCGCGCCCAAGCTGTCGTGTACGCCGCATCGGAACCCGCGGCGCGCGGAGGACCCGCAAAGCCCACAGCGGCCTGACACTTTGCGATGACCGCTGCGGAAGCCAGCAGGTACGAGAATCTCCCGTCTTTCATGATGTCGAAATGGCCAGGTGAACCGACGACAGAATGCGCTTGAGCGGGCTGTATCGCATCTTATGTGCACCTCACGCCGGTGAAGCCAGGCGTCCAAGTCCAGATTGCATTCAGCTTAAGGCGGAGCCCGGCTGCTTGCAAGAACCACGACAGGCGACCAGCCCGGAGAGCATCGCCTCGTCAGGAGGCACTCTTCCCGATCGCTTTCAGGAATTTCTTTTTGTCCGCAGGCGACACCAGGATGTGCCGATTGCGGCCATAACTTATCTTGAGTCGGTCCAGCGACAAGGCGGGCGATGAGAGAGCGCTGCGCGATTCCGAAATATCGGCGATCTCCGATATCGGAATCGTCCATCGAAAGGGCCCCGATACAATACGGAGCTTTTCGTCATCGACGGTGTAGTATGTACGTAGCAGCATGGAAACGATCAGCAGAACGCCAAGGAATGTCAACCCGGCGACAAGCAACTTCTCGGTGCCCGACGCGTAACTTGAAAGAACCGCTACAAGGGTCACGAGCAGCCCAGCTACCGCGACGATGAGCAGAATCAAGAGCCAGGCATCGATTTTCGATCGGAATCGGACCAACGGGATTTCCTTTACCAGCTCACGGCCTGTCCTGTCTGAACCCAGCGTACGGCGGTATTTTTTTGGATGCAAGAATGATGACGGGAGCGGATCGTCGATGCAGCAAGTCGTCAGATACCATCCAGGTCGAGGTAGGAGTCCAGGCCACCGAGAGCGGAGCCGACCGCAACGAACTTCCAACCCAGCCCGCTCGTGGCGTCACGATCCCATGGCCCGTCGCCGAAATAAGTAACGGAGGTGTACGTTCCACTGAGCCGGGCCAACGCTATGCGCATTATTTCCTTTCGGTCGTAAGCGTCGTCGGCCGTCGCGATCGGGTCCGCAAGCTCGCCAAATCCGGCGGTCTGCAGCTTCAAGAGGGCTGACTCACGCCAGCCGCCAGTCGCAATTGCGACGGCATGATCGGGCGACTCCCGAAACTTCTTGAGGATGTTTTTCGCACCCGGGACTTCCGGAAACGGTCCATGCTTCGCGATATGTTCATTCAACAGGCCAACGAAGTTCGACTTGATCCTCGAGACTGCTTCAGGATCGTCTGGAATCGAGTTGTCGATCATGACCTGCGACAGGATCCCGGAGTCAGAAACATAGTCGTAGTCGGAAAGAGCGGGTCGAAAGAACGCGCCGTGAAAGACCGACCCCACGGCTTCTTTGTACAGTTCGTCGTCCACACCCGCAGACTGCAAAAGAGTGCCATCAATGTCGAATATAGTGGCATGCACAAGTGATGTATAACGTCTAGGCTTTCTTGAGAACAGCGTACGGCGGCGTTCTTGCGAATGCAACAATAATGACATCCGTCAAGATCTGACTGTCTCGTCTACGCTCATGTCTTGAAACAATACGGGCATGTCGTGGCGGGCCCGCTGGACCGATGCTTACACGTCTTGCTAGATACCCATACGAACCAGCGCATCGATCACCTCGCGCATGAAGCGTTCGATAGCCGGATGTTCGGCAGCGAAATTCGTTTCGAGTTCCCTCGCCTTTTCCACCACCGAATCCGCCTCTACGCGGTGCCCTTCGGGATCCAGAAGGTCGTCAATATCCGTATCCAGCTCTCGCACCAGCGACAGCGTGTCGTCGTCCAGTTCCGTCTTCTGGATCTCGTCCTGAAGTTTCGCCAACAGTTCGCGTATTTCTTTGTTACTCATCGTCTTTCCTGTCCCAATGTCGCTATCCCAGCCGGCGAATCCCGACGGCATCGCGAATCTGCGCCATGTACGGCACGGCGAATTCGCGTGCTCGTTCTGCGCCTTTTTTCAATTCCGCTTCCACGACGGCAGGATCCGCTATCAGTCGGTCGTACTCGTCGCGGGCCGGCTTTATGTGATCGTTAATATACTCGAACAGCTTCTGCTTCATCGCGCCCCAGGCGATGCCTTCGCCATACAGCTTTTCGACCTCCGCCGTTTCTTCGGGCGTCGCGAATGCCCGGTAGATGTCGAACAGGGTGCTGCCTTCCGTTTCCTTGGGCTCTCCCGGTTCGAGGCTATTGGTCTTGATTTTCATGATCAGTTTTCGCAAGGGTTTTTCTGCTGCGAACAAGGGAATTGTGTTGTTGTAGCTCTTGCTCATCTTTCGACCATCGAGTCCCGCCAGCACCGCTGTGTCGTCGCCAATCACCGGTTCCGGCAGCACCAGGATGTCACCGTAGTGATGATTGAATCGCTGTGCGATGTCGCGCGCCATCTCGACGTGCTGTTTCTGGTCACGTCCGACCGGGACTTTGGTTGATTTGAACATCAGGATGTCGGCGGCCATCAGGATCGGGTAGCTGTACAGGGCCATTGTTATGCCCTTGTCCGGGTCGTTGTCGCCGCTCTCTATGTTCGCCTGCACCGCTGCCTTGTAGGAATGCGCCCGGTTCATGAGACCCTTGGCCGTCATGCTGGTCAGCACCCAGGTCAACTCGGTTATCTCGGGAATGTCCGACTGGCGATAGAAGGTCGCATGGTCCGTATCGAGGCCCAGCGCGATCCAGGCCGCGGCAATCTCCAGCGTTGAACGACTGATCTTGTCAGGGTCCTCGTTCTTGGCGAGCGCGTGGAAGTCGGCGAGAAAATAGTAGTTCTTCTTTTTCGGATCCTTGCTCGCGGCAATGCCCGGTCGGATCGCGCCGACGTAATTGCCGATGTGCGGTGTTCCGGTGGTTGTAATGCCGGTTAGGTAAATCTCTTGTTTCATGGTTTGTTTTGCTCGAGCGCACAGCGTTGTGCCGCGTGG
>JBFELT010000003.1:0-45110 GCA_041552015.1 Woeseiaceae bacterium | reverse complement strand
GCCGGCTATCGCGATTCTGGCGCCATCCCTGATTGCGCCCAGCACCGATTTCCCGCCCTTCAAGACACCCGCGAGTTTTTTCACGTCGCTCATCAGGCTTTCGCGCTGCATGCGAACCGTCTGCAAATGCGGATCGAACGCGAAGCACTCATCCGCGATACCGGCACGCGCAATCTCGCTCATGGCCTCGATGAGCGGCTCGTATGCTGCGAAGTCGAACGATAGCTGTTCACGGTGCTCACACGCGGGCACGAGTTTCAGGGTCGCCGTCGCCTTCAGGCCCAGCGCGCCGGCGTCCGCGGAAAACACGCCGGTCAGGTCGGGGCCGTAGTGCCGGAAGAACGGCGAGCCGTTTCTCTGGGCGTTGGCGCCGGTACTCACGATCGTGCCGTCCGCGAGCACCACGTCGAGCGACAGTACCGAATCCGCCGCCGTGCCGTGCCGCGCCGAGCCCCAGAAGATACTGTTTTGCGACAGGCCGCCCCCGACCGTGGCATGAATCCCTGACAGCGTTCCCCAATAGGGCGTTCTCAGGCCCGTGCCCGCGAGTGCTTCATGCAGGGACTTCCAGGTGCAGCCACATTGCACCGTCACGTACATGTCATCGGCGTTGATCTCGAGGACCCGGTCCATGCGGCACATGTCGACGACAACACTGCCTGCTTCGCTCGGTACGTAGCCGGAGGTATAGGACATGCCGCCACCTCGCGCGATAACCGCATGACCCGCCGCGGTAACCGCCGCGACGACGCCCGCGAGTTCTTCGCTAGTCGAGGGCTGCACGACGGCCATCGCGGGCAGTCCTTTCGTGTAGACGTCCTGGGCATAGAGCACGCAGCTTTTCTCGTCGGTCAGTATGTAGCGGCTGTCCAGGACCGCGGTCAGCGCATCCGGCAGTGAGGTGTTCGGCGATTCGGCAGCGGACATGCGGCTCTCCGGGAAACGGCGCGATATGCGCAAAATGTATTATTAATATATCATTATATCTGCCCTACTCAAGAAGCAGACGAGTCCAGATGAACAAAAATACACGCATATTGTTACGGCGCCAGAGCGACGGCATCCCCCAGGCGGGCGATTTCTCGGTGACGTCCGCCCCGATAGAGCAGCCCGCCGATGGCCAGCTGCTCTGCGAGACCATTTACCTCTCGCTGGACCCCTATCTTCGCGGAAAAATAAGCGGACGCCATATGTCGGGGAGCGTGTTGCCGGGCGAACTGATGGCCGGCGAGGCAATCAGCCGTGTCGTCCGCTCGATGCATGACGGTTTCGCGGCAGGCGATATCGTGGCCGCACATTCGGGATGGCAGTCCGACCCCGTTATCAGTGCGGACGATGCCCGGCGTATCGATCCCGGCATGGGTCCCTTGTCGACGTTTCTCGGCATCCTTGGCATGCCGGGCCTCACCGCCTATGCCGGGCTGTTGCGACTCGGCCAACCGGAACCGGGTGACACGGTGCTGGTCTCCGCCGCCTCGGGTGCTGTGGGTTCGCTGGTCGGCCAGATAGCGAAGATCAAGGGATGCCGCGTCGTCGGCATCGCCGGTGCGCCCGAAAAATGTGCCTGGGTAAGCGACGTGGCCGGATTCGACGACGTGGTGAGCTACAAGACCGGCGATCTTCGCGAGGGACTCGACCGCAGCTGCCCCGACGGCATCGACGTCTATTTCGACAATGTCGGTGGCGACACGCTGCAGGCCGTGATGGAGCGACTCGCTCTCGGTGCGAGGGTGGTGCTGTGCGGGCTCATGGCGCAATACAACAGCAACGAAATGCCGCCGGGACCCAATCCTGCGTTCATCATCAAGGCGCGTGCCACGGTGCGCGGCATGGTGGTCTACGATCACGAGGACCTTCGCGCCGAGATGGTCGACAGCGTCAGTGGCTGGCTGCGGGAAGGCAAGATCAAGTACCTGGAAGACCGCAGCGAGGGTCTCGAAAGCGCGCCCGCGGCATTCTCCCGACTGATGCAGGGATTGAACGTCGGCAAGGCGATCGTCGTCGTGCGCCCCGAGTAATCATTACGATGATGCCCCGAAGCCGGTCGCAATAACGCTGCTCTCCTGGTCGACGGTCTCCACCGCCTGAACTCCCAGTCCTGAGCCAGCCTCTTGTCACGTTTGCAGGGATATCCTTGTAGGGAGTAAAGCGGACCGCAGGGAGCCATCCCATGATGAATGCTCACGACACACTGCCTGGCCCAGGTAACAGCCGGGGTTTGAACGGTCAAACAGAGGCAACCCTGTGTTCATCGCACAGCGTCCGCTGGAAGGGCTTGCCATTACGAAACCACTGCCAGGTGCGGGCCCGGTAATTTTGATCCGGTGCCAGCACGATCATCTCCGTAAACGACTCACCCGGATTGTCTTTGCGATCCAGCGTCAGCATGACGATGTCGTCGAAAGTTACCCAGCCGTAGCCGCTGAACCGATCGGTATCCCACCAGATACGATTGCCGCGCAGCTCTCCGCCGAAGTCAGTGTCAAAGACCCGTCCGTCCGGCCATTCGTAATGGTTTTGCTGCACGTAAACCCAGGGTCCGCTGTCGGGAAACTGGCAGGTGATACGACTCTTGTACTGGTCGATGACCTTGCCATCGAGATTCACGAAGCGATAGACGCCCTCCCAGGTGCCTTCGTGCAACAGCAGGGCCGGCATCCGTTTTTTCAATTCAGCGCGGTTACCCACGGCCTACTCCTGGTCCGGTTCTTGCCGCGCTGCATGCAGCGTGGTCATCGGTAGCGATTCCAGCTCGGTGGCAAGCGTCGAGTTCCAGCGATTCAGGAAACCGAACATCGCTATGACGGCAACGATCTCGAGCTGAGCATCCTCATCATAATGATCCCCAAGCGCCGCGAATGCCTGATCCGTCACATTATTGGGCGTCTGACCGGCCAGTAGCGCGACGCGCAAGGCCGCCCGCTCTGCTTCCGTGTACAGATCACTTCGCTCGAAATCCCAGACAGCCGCAAGCTTCCCGGCGGAGACGCCATGGCCCAGGCTGGTGTGCGCCGTATGGCCCATGCAGTACTGGCAGCCAGCAGACGTACTCGTCAACAGGCCGATCAGCCGCTTCAGCCCGTCATCGACCTTGCCCGGCGCATAGACCGCGGCCACAAGGGAACCGAAGGCCTGCATAAGCCGCGGGTTGCGCGCCATGACCAGCGCATCGTTGGAGACGAATCCCATGAGCGCTTCAGCGCGCTCGATGGCCGCCCGTATTTCTCCGCCCAGGTCTTCGAGTTGCAGTGGAGAAATACGGCTCACGTCATCGAACTACATATAGGGGGTTTCGAAGCGATTCGACTTCATGAAACAGCTTGCCAGCATCCACTTGAGATTGATGCCGATTCGATCGGCTTGCGGCACCGTAAACGCATAGCCGTGCTCCTTGCGTTCCCCGTCGATTTCCTCGCTCACGTAAATGACGAATGAATCGCGCGTAAAGATGCCTTCGTAATTATTGATCGGCCAGTCAACGAGAAACAGGCTGATGCCGAGTTTGCGGCCTTCTTTGGACTCAAACCAGGCTGCACCACCCTGATCATGAATCCTGAATCCCTCGTAGCGCTGATACGGGATATCCCGACCACCGCCGACGCCGGGAATATCCGCATAGCACTCGAAGTTGCGAATTCGATGCAGCTGGTAGTCGTCACCGTCTTCCCGGCCGAACGACATCCAGAGCTGCCGCTCGCCGAGCACCAGTTCACGCGGCAACTCGGGGCCGCAGGCATCAGCGGTCGCGCGAAATTGCGCTGCCTCTCGCCGCCAGTAGAGATCGCAATGCTCCGTGGAATCGGGGATCCTGCCGGCCAGCATGGCGTCTGCTGCCAGGGCATCTCCGACCGACCAGGCCCGCATGCGCACGGACTTCGATTCGGGATCCGCGGACAGAACCCAGAGCTGGCTGCCCGTATCGAGCGACTCATCGTTGTCCCAGTACCCGGAAGCGATAAAGACATCCGGCCCTATCGCGGGCGCCGCGATCCTGCTGACGTCGATATGCAGCCGGCGGTGTTGGACGTCTCGCTGGCCACGCGAATCGAAGTAACTCTGGTTGGCGTTGTCGAAGCCGCCAGCGATCATCGTGGTTATGACCTGAAGGTCTCGCTCATAAGGCTGGCCGTCCTGACCCTGCGCCAGGGCTGTCGAACTGCCCAGAGTGTGAGCAACAATAAGTGACAAGAATGCAGTTCTCATTCGATCCTCGTAGCCGGGCAAGCGGCGGTGGCTCCGTAAACGCAAAAGGACCGATCCGGGATCGGCCCTTTCGCTTGCGCTCATTTCACTTCGCTTTCGCCCGATCGTTTAAAATTTCAGGCTCGCGCGAACACCAAACTCGACGCGATCGTTCGGCGCTACGTTAATACCCTGCTGAACGAAGAAGTTGCCAAAATCGGTCGGGAACGCCGTATCCGAGAATCGCGCGCCGCTGGCCCAGGCGTCGACATCGAACAGGTTATTGGCGAACAGCTCGACCCGATACTTGTCGGTCTCTATGCCGCCGCGCAGGTTGATAATCGTATAGTCGGCCATCCAGTTGAGGTTACGCTCTTCCGTGAAAGTCTTGCCGTAGTAGTTCAGGTCCGCACGAACGAAACCTCCCATGCCTTCCTTGACGTCGAATCGATACGTGCTCGTAGCGAAACTCGACCACTTCGGCACTCGCGGGACCGCATTACCGCGCATGTCCGAGTATCCCAACACGGCCTCACCGAAATTATAAATGTAGCGCGTGTACTCGGAGTCCACATAGGCGACGTTCACATCGATCGACCAGTTGTCGTTGATCTGGCCGCCGGCCTCGAGCTCCCAGCCCCACAGATCGGCATCACCATCGATAAGAACGTTGCGCGAGTTGCGCAGGATCTCCAGGTTACCGCTACCCGGCGGGTTCTCGAGCATGCGTGTCGAAACGTCCGGGATCACGCCGGCATAGGTACAACCGGCAACGGCAGCCGCGACGTCGGCCGCCGTACAGGTCTCGTTAATGGCGACAGATGAACGACCCTTGATACCAGTCCACTCCGCGAAATAGATCGAAGCGTTCACGTAGCCGGCGCCATCGAAAAGAGTCTGTTTCCAGCCGAATTCGATCGAATCCAGCTCTTCCTGCGGCAATGATTCGGCGAGGTTGGGAAACGCCGCAATGTACTGCGCACGCTCCTGAGCGTCGGCGTTGATGATCTCCTGGTTGAGATCGCCGGGAACCACGCCGAGTGCGTAGCTACCGTAGAGCATCGTTCCCTCGTTCGGCTCGAATCGCAGTATGACTCGAGGCAGGAACTTGCTGAATTCAATTTCTCGCGAATCTGATGCGAGGCCGGCGGTAGTCGGCGCGCCGCCCTTGATGACCTTATCCTCTTGCTGACGACCTTCAAGCGTTAGAGTCAGCTGGTCCGTAATATCGTAGTCAAGCGAACCGAATACGCCCAGTACTTCGGCCTCGTCCGACTGCCGGAAGGTATTGGGGAATGGGCCAACACCGAAGCGCGGTCCGCCCGGTCCCGCGGTCAGGCACCCGTCCGAGTCGGTACCTGCGGCCGAACCAAAGCAGCCGAAGTAGAACAGGCCACCTTCGAGCGAGGAGGTAAATTCCTGCTCGTAGTAGTTCACACCAACGGCCCAGCGCAACCGATTTTCCTGTGGCGACGTCAGGCGCAGTTCGAAGCTGGTGTCTTCGAGACTCTGCGGATCGCCGGAGAAACCGTTGGCGAGGCCGCTGAGGTCGAAGTCGCGCACGAAGTTGGCCTTCTGCTCGTTGATACCGAAAACGAAGTCGACCGAGTAGTCGTTGATCTCGTATTCGGCATGCGCACTCAATCGAAGCGTTTCACGCAATAGGCCCAGTTTGCCGAGCCTCGGCACACCCGGCGGCAATGGCGCATTGGAATAAGCATCGACAAGATTGATGGGAGCGCCGGTGAACAGGGAAATGAGGTTAGTGGGCAGCTGCGTATTGCCGTCGACCAGGCTGCTGCCCCTGACGGACAGGGCCGAATTGATGTCGGGTACGACACCGCAGACAAAATTGACGGGGTTGGCCGTCTCGCCGGACAAGGTGGTAATCGTGCGGCCGTTGCAGGAATCGTTGACCTGTCCGGCTATATAGGCCTGTGCCGGCGGACCATCATCGTCTTCTGCATAGGCGGCTCGGAATTTCAGCGTCAGGGTATCCGTCGGCTGCCACAGCAGCTTGCCGTTTATAGCGAAGGTGTTTTCGTCACCGAGACGGCCACCGTCGGAGGCCGTGTAGTGGCCCTCCTTGTCGTAATAACGCGCGCTCAGGCTGCCCGACAGTTTTCCGGGGACGATGGGGCCCTCGACAATACCGGAGATGTCGTAGCGGCTCCTGTGCGTTCCCGAGAAAGTCACTTCACCGCTGAACTCGTCCATGCTCGGGTCGCGGGTGATGAAGTTGACGGCACCGCCAAAGGTGTTGCGGCCGAAGTAGGCGGACTGCGGTCCCTTGATGACTTCGATGCGTTCGATATCCATCATGGAGAGCGACGTTCCGCCGTTCAGCACGTAGACGCCGTCGATGAACAAGGCACCGGTCTCGAAGCTTGGGGAAAACTGCGCCTGGTTGAGGCCGCGGAATCGAAGCTGTGTATTGTAGCGGCCGGGCTGATTTTGCCCCTGGTTGAAGAAATAGAAACCGGGCGCAAGATTGGACACGTCCTCGAGGCCCGTGATATCCGCCTCCTGAATGTCCGCGGCCGAGATTGCCGTTATCGCGATGGGAATTTCCTGCAGGCTTTCTTCGCGCTTTCTTGCCGTAACGATTATTTCCTCGAGTCCCTGAGCCATCACGCGTTGCTCCGGCATACTCACGGCGATCACTGTCAGGCCGACAACGGCCAGGATGAGATTTCGATTCATTCTCGGATTACCCCCTGTTGATGCCCGGACCCGGGCTATAACGGCGTGCGTCTCCCCCAAGCCGAATCCCTGCGGCACCGCTTTTTTTAGATTTCCAACGTCGCGGGCCAGAATTCGGACCCGTTTAGAATAGCTATATTCATATATCATTACAACAATATGCGGTACGGACGGCTGCGCATGCCCTGCATAAGGCGCAAGCTATTGATTCTTTGCTTTACGGCGCTGCTCGTACACCTCGATGCGAAGTCCGGCCGGGGTGAGAAAAGAAATTGTCCGGCCCTCGCCGCTCATCGTCTTCACGATTCCATGTTCGACCACCGCCACGCCGGCGGCCTGCAGGCGACCAAGAAGCGCTTGCAGGGCGGTCACCCGGTAGCTGACGTGCAGCACCCCGAGCGCTTTGGGCCTCGCCAGCGGGTACAGGTTCCTGCCGCTAACGCCCTGGTACTCGATGATTTCCATTTCGCCAAGGTCGTTGCCGCTGCGGCCCCAGATGCTCACATCCAGCCCGGCGCCCGGCGGCAGCCCCACCATGCGTTCAATATCGGGACCTTTGAGCAGGTTGTCGTTGAGTTTTTCGAGCCGCATGACGTCGGCGAAGAAAGACTTCTCCGCCGGCGCGTCCGGCACGATAAATATCAGCGGTCCGATGCCGGCGAATCCGCGCGCCGAGAACGGGCGCGGTTTGCCGATCACCTCAAGCAGGACGATGTTGATCTCATCGTGTGAAGGCATATGCACTTCGCGAAAGGCCGTGCCGTCGGGAGCCGTCACCTCGCTGTAGTTGTCGTTGCGGAATTTTCGCCCGTCCGTGCGGAGCTCGGCGAATCGGCGCGGCATGTCGTCCACGTAAATGTCGAGGTTCTTTGGCACCAGGTCGAATACCTGGGCACCCTGCCGCACGGGCGGCCCGGGGTCGTTGAATTCGATGAAGTGAATCATGCCGTAGCGGCTTTCACCGCAGCGAACGAGCGCCTGGCGGGCGATGTCGTCCGCATCGAGCTCCCACAGCCGCGCGAGATCTTCATCCGGGCCCTCTCGCAGCTCGGCGACATGGAATCCGAAGGTACCGACCCAAAGCTCGAGAGCGCTTTCCAGGTCCCGCACTCCGACCGTGACGGTGCTCCAGCCCTCGAGCTCTGTGATCATTTCATCCCTCGGCTCGGTCGCCGCGCAGGCAGCCAGGCAGGCGCCGAGTGCCAGTACGATAAGCAGGCGTAAGGCGCGTCGCATTCAGCGAACCTCCGATCAATTGATCCGGGGCTGCGCCGGAAGCCTGGCCAGCAGCTCGTCGACGAGCATGCCGACATAGAAATCGTTCGACGCCTGTTTCGCCTCATTCAGGTAGGCCCGCAGCTCGGCATCGGATAATTGCACGCCGCATTCGGCAAAGTCGCCGTTCAGGTAGTGGCGTGGCAGAGCGACCAGCGCCGCCAGTCGCCGGTAGTGCGCGGAACGCTGCCAGAGCTCGAGCGCCTTGCAGGTATTCTGCTCAATGGTCTGCCCGATCATGTACAGATAGCCGATAACGAAGGTCGACTGCGGGTAGTCGGCCTCGAGTGCCTTGAGCCGATACGGCATCGCCTCCTCGCCCCTACCCGAGTAGCCGTACGCCCGGCCCAGCTGGTAATTCAGGCGCGGATTTCCAGGGTCGGCCTTGACGGCCACCAGGCAGGCCGCAATAGCGGCCTCTTTGTCCATAGTCGCGCGGGTCACAGGCGCGGCGACGTGACCCGGGTCACGTTCGTGCGCGGCCAGAATGTCACAGCCGGTAACCTTTTGTGACCAGCGCGAAAAATCGTAATCCTCGAATTCAACGGCTTGCGACGGGCCGGCCAACAGAACAATGGCAGCCAGGCTGATTTTTGTTGTCTTCATGCGTTCATTGCTCCTTGTGCCGGGATACGTTAGAGCATAACAAATCGCGCCTGGCGGCTACGCCTTGCAAGCCAAGGACCCAACGCGACGCTAGGCTTCTGTGGCGTACTCTGTGCGGGGACGGCAGAAGCGAACGGGTTTGCAACTCGCGTACAAGCGGCTGCACACGGACTGGATCCGTTTGCGGCGCGCCGAGCGTGCCCGTCGATGATATGCCCCAGCCGTAGAATGGTTTGCGCAGTGTCATTTTTTGTGCTCGTCAGTGTCCGACTATCTGCGTACGATAAGGACGGTCTACAGCGCCATGAGAATCCACATGCGACCCCATGAAACCATACACGGCCGTATCCTGTACACGAGCCGCAAGCCGGACCGCGAGGGCAGTGAGCGAGGGCGGGAGCAGTTCATGATCACAAGGCATCGCGACGGACGTCGCACGCTGCGCGCACATTGCGAGATCGACGATGCGCCGAACGTCATGCGCGATGTCACGCTGACGCTGGATGAAAACTGGATCACGCGCGATGCCTTTGTACGCCTCTCGGTCGGCGACCGGACGATGGGCTCCACCTGGTATCGATTCGAAGATGCGTTCGCCGAATGCGAAGGCCTGCTCGCCGAAGAAGGCCGCTTCTCGAAGCGCGTCGAGTACGAAAAGCCCGGCGAACTTTTTGGTACGCACCCGATCCAGGGCGACGCCATGCACCTGCATTCCATCGACCGATCCAACGGGCCCTGCGTCAAGATATTCGATCGCTTCCTGATGACGTCCCTGGATCATCGGGGCGCGACCGGCCCGTCGCTCGTCTGGCACGATGCCGGCATGCGCGTGGAATATGTCGGCGAAGAACGCGTCGAGGTCGCGGCCGGCACTTTCGATGCGCTGCATTTTTGTTACGGAGAGCGCGGCAGCTCAAGGCCGGGCTCCAACGAATCCGGCGAACACCCCCCGTACGAAGTCTGGACGACGGCGGACGGCGATTTCATTCTGCTGAAAGCGCAGGTTACGGGCTACATGATGACGCACTACGAGCTCACGGAACTGGAGCGGATTCCGGGCGACTGAGGTCATCCGCCGACCGTGCATCGTCCGGCAATCCCAAAGCACCGGGGTTCATCAGGCCATCGGGGTCGAGCGACCTCTTCAGATCAATGAGCAGCGCCGCCGTCTCCGGATTCATGGACTCGAAATACGCGTAGGTCTTGCCGATCTGGTTACTTGCAGCCCCGTAATCGGCAAACAGCGCAACGATTTCGGCACGAATCTCATCGACCAGCGCGCGCGCGACCGGGTTCGCCTTCGGCTCGGTCAGCTTGGCCAGATGCGCGGGCTCCGGGCTGCGTCGATGTACCGGAAGCCATTCATCGTTCCAGCGCAATACCGGTTCGAAGCTGAAGGCGTGATTCGAAATAGCAATGCAGAGACGACTGCACGCAACATCCGCCGCCGCCATCCGTTCGCGGTGTTTCGCGAGAATGGCATCGGTTCGTTGGATAATCCCGGCGGCGTCAGAATGCGCGACCTTGCAATTCAGCGCTGCCCAGCGATCGCCGTGAGGCCCGAGAATGCCGTTCAAAGGTTCGAACGGATTGGCGCGCGCCGCTTTCGGCATCGAGTTCGCGATTTCACCGCCGCCTGATTCGCCAATGATCGATCGCACACGCGCAAGATCGTTTGCCGTCGACGCTTCGCCATTCCCCGAAACCACGACGTGCAGCGAGAACAGGTCCTTGCCGACAAAATTGCGACCGGCACCAACGAGCTTGATACCTTCGCGAATACCGCGCGAAAGTTTGCTTTGCGATTTCACCACGCCGAGCAGCCGCTTCAGGTCCTGGCGCAGATCACCGGCATCGAGGCTGCGCCGCGTTGCTTCCGGGTCGAAAACATAGGCTTCCTCGGCAACGCCTGCTCGTGCCACGTTCGACAACGCCCCGGCCGCGTCGGCCATGTTGTCGAAAACGAATGAGGCGTAGTCCGTGTACGACGGCGGCTCCATTAGCCGCATGGAAACGACGGTCTTCAAACCGAGCGCGCCGGCGTCGTGAACGAACAGGCCAGTCAGGTCCGGCCCGTAGGAACGATAGAATGGCCTGCCGTTGCGAAACGCTGCCTGCCCGGTGCGGATCAGTCGACCGCGGGCCGTCGCGACTTCCAGGCCCAGGACGATTTCCGCTGCTGTCCCGTAGCGCCCCGTACCCATGAACAGCGCGCCGTTCGACATACCCCCGCCAACGGTCGCGCGGCTACCGGAAAACGTTCCGAAAAAAGGCAGGCGAAGGCCCAGCGGCGTCAGCGCGTCGTGAATCTGCTTCCAGGTCACGCCCGCCTCGGCGGTAATCGTCATGTCATCGCGATCAATGCTGATAATCCGGTCGAGCCCACGAACATCGACGATGACCGAGTCCGCGCGGATCGGCGTATAGCCCGACGTGTAGGACATGCCGCCGCCGCGCGGTACAAGCGCGAAGCCGGCGTCGGTAATACATCGAAGCGCGCCTGCAACCAGGGTCCGATCCGATGGCCGTATCGCAATCGCGGCCGTCACGCCCGCCGAATAGACGTCCGATGAGAGGAACGCCAGCTCGTCGGCATCGCGCATGACCTCACGCTCTCCCAGTACGGCCATGAGCTGACTGGCTAACGCGTCGGTTCGTTGCTTGAGTGGTCGGTCTTCAGTCATTTCCTGACTCTGTGCGAGCGGTCCTTTATAATGTCATATTAATATAACAATGGTGTATTTTGATGCGGGTCCCGTCCGTGTTGTTGCTCGGTGTGGCGAGTGGCCTGTCAGTCTTCGGCATGGCGATCATCGTGCCGTCGACAAGTTCGATAGCCGTCGCATTCGACGCCGGCTTCGCAAGCGTTCAGTTCGTGGTGTCGGCCTACCTGCTGGGCCTCGCAGTTGCGCAGCCCGTCAGCGGCATCATCTGCGACCGCTTCGGTCGTCGACCCGTGATGCTGGGCGGGTTCGCGCTGTTCACCATCGCCAGCCTGCTCTGCGCCATTGCGCCGACGCTGTGGCTGCTAATCGTCGCGCGTTTCCTGCAGGCCGTCGGCGTCAGCGTCGGCACGGTCACCGTCCGGGCGATCCTGCGCGACACGCGCAGCGGTGATCGCATGGCGGAGGCGATGTCCTATATCGCCGCCATCATGGGTGTCGCGCCGGTTGTTGCGCCGATGGTGGGCGGATTTCTCGATTCGCTGCTCGGCTTCCGGTCGATCTTCTACGTGACCGCCTCGATGGGGGCGATCGTTCTGATCGCGATGTACCTTCGGCTCGGCGAAACGCTGTCGCCTGGCCACGTAGCGGCGGGCGGCAGGGAATTGCGCTCGAACTACGGCGTGTTGCTGAACTCGCGACAATTCCTCGGCTACACGATGATCTTCGGATTCACCCAGGGCGCGTTCTTTAGCTTTCTCGCCGTCGGCGCCCCCTATTTTCTGACCGCATTCGGAATGGACGCCAGGACATTCGGCGTGCTGTGGGGCGTACTCGCCGTCACCTATATTGTCGGCGCGACGCTGGGCGCGAAACTGACGCCCCGCATCGGCAGCCGTAGCGTGATGCGCATCAGCATCGGCTTTAACCTGGTCGCGGGGCTGATGCTGCTCGTCGTTGCGCTCTCGGATACACCGACCCCCTGGACCGTTCTGATACCGATGGGACTCCTGATGGTTTTTGCGGGCAGCGGCACGCCGGGCGCCATGACCGGCGCCGTGCAACCTCATCCGACGATGGCGGGGACGGCCTCCGGCCTGTCGAGCGCCATGGGCCTCGTGCTCGGCGGATCCTTCTCGGTCGTCTCGGGATCGTTGTACACGGGCGGTTTCCGCTCGATCGGCGTGTTGATCTTCTGTGCGACGCTGGCCTCGGCGACCAGCTGGTTTTTCGCTAGTCGCGCAATGGCCCGATGATCTCGTAGAACTGGATATTGGCGCCGTCCGGCGTCTTCACCGAGAACAGCCGCGACCGGCCATAGGGGGCAAGAGCAACGTCCTGGATCGGGCGCGCAATCGGCCATTTTTTTTCGAGGATCCGGAACTCCGCGCGCCGTACGCTTTCGACCGGAAAACGCACCGCAAGAATGCCGAGATTCGGCGCGTTGCAGCGTTCGGCGTAGTCGTGGCCGTCGAGGTCCATGATCTCGATCATCTCCATGCGACCGAACTCGCCCGGGGTCGGATACACGATGCCGGCACGGTAACGAACCGTGGTCGTCAGGTTATACGGGATGCCGAGCGGCATGAATTCCGGCTCGTCGGCAACATAAGGCTTGCCGTTGTAGAACGTCTCGAAACCGAGCACGTCGGTAAAGAACGCGTAGGCCACATCACGATCGCGAACCATCTGCATCATGTTGAACGGTCGCGTGAGGCGCTCGAATTCCGGGATCGCGTCGGGCAACGGCGGCGCAAGACGCTCATAGCCCTGCACCTGCAGGCCGTCTGGCCCTCGGAACACCATGACGTTGAGCTTCGATTCACCGAATTCGAGGTAGGTCATGGGCGTCTCTGTCCACCATCCCATCGCGATCGCGTCGTCGTAGATGGACTGCATGCCCTTCATGCGCAACATCAAACTGAAGTAACAACCGGTATCCCAGGCGCGTGCGCCCGGACGAGTCGGCTGTTTTCGGCCCGCGTCGTCGAAACGAATCAGCCGAACCAGCCCGCTGTCCTGCCCCGGCGGCCCGAGCAGCAACGCTTCGCCGCCGGCGTTCCCGGGTAGCCCCCACGCTGCGATCTCGGTCGCATCGACGGGACCGCGCCACTTCTCCTCGTAGCCGCCGATCTCGACGAAGAATTGGGCACTGCGATCCAGGTCAGTGACGCTCACCACGGCTTCCTGCCAGACTTCTGTCGTGATCGGGGCTTCCGTCGCGAACGCGGTCGCTGCGACGCTCAGGACTGCAAACACAATAGCTGCAGTTCGTTTCTTCATGGCCGTGTCCCCATGGGTGCTATCGCATTCAGCTCTCGCTTGAGGCTTTCCAGCAGCATGTTCTCGTAATAGCCACTCACCTGTGTCGTCGCTCCTTCGAGGTAGCCCTGCATGTCGTCGAACGACGCCGATACCCCGCATTCACCGTAGTCCGCCGCCAGCACGGCATTGACGTAGCTAATACGTGCGGATTTCAGACCCTGGTCCGCGGCTTTCTTTGTGAGCGGCTCCGACGCGCAGACGTCGCCGGCACGCCGGTGCATGAGCCCAAGCACAAACAGCGCCTGCGTATAGTCCTGGTCGGCAGCATGTTTCAAATGCGCGATTCCCTTGCTGCTATCCGCGCCGCTTGCATCTGCCCGATAAACGAGGGCGCGCCCCAGCTGGTAGTGGAATCGGGCGACGTCGGGCTCCTCGGCGACCGCTCTTTTGCAGGCCGCAATTGCTCGATCCGTGTCGACATCGTCGCTGCTCCTGCCGGGACCGACGCGATCCGGATCCGAAGGATGCGCAGCCTCGATGTCGCAGTCATGCAGCTCGGCTGCGTCAACCGCCGGGCTCACAAGCAGCCACGCAAGTGCGGCCGGCAATGCCAGAAACCTGTTCATCGCTTCACCTCGAGGATCACCTTTCCGTAGTGCTTGCGTTCGTCGATCATCTCGTGTGCGCGCACCAGCTCCGTAATCGGCATCACAGTGTCGACAACAGCCCTGAACGTACCGTCGGCAAACAGCGGCAACGCGCGCTCGCGAAAAGTCCGCATGGTCTGCGGTATGAATTTGGGACTCGTCGAGATGCTCATCGACAGCAGCTGAAGATTCAGGATGCCAATATGCAGGCCGAAGGTGACATCTCTGCCGCCGGTGCTGCCAAACATGATGACGCGTCCATCCATGCCCATGGATTGCAGCAATTCCTGCGCGGTCGCTTCGCCTATCGTCATCAGGCTGATGTCGACGCCGCTAGCGTTTGTCGCCTCGCGAATACGCTCGCTGATGGAGTCCCTGGTGTAGTTGATGAGCAGGTCTGCGCCGTACGCTTTCGCTTTCTCGAGCTTGTCGTCGCGGCTCGCCGTCCCGGCAACCCAGCAGCCATGCTGTTTCGCAATCTGCGCGGCGGCACTGCCGACACTGCCGCCGATGGCCTCGACGAGCACTCGCTCGCCGCTCCTGGCCACTGCTACGGTGTGCAGCGCGTGCCACGCGGTGAGCCAGCCGACCGGTATTGCCGCGCCCTCGACGAAACTCAGGTTCTCCGGCAAATGCATCAGGTGCTCCGTATCGAACAGAACCTGTTCGGCGTGGCAGCCACGCGCACGACCGAACACGCGGTCGCCTGGTTCAAAGTCGCCAACGTTATCGCCGACGGACCGGACGACGCCCGCGCCTTCCATTCCCATGACGAAAGGCAGCGGCTGGCCACTGTAGGTCCCGGCGCGCATGCGCGTCTCGGCGAAGTTGATACCGGTCGCATGCACGTCCACCACAACCTGGTCCGGCCCTGCCACCGGATCCTCCAGCGCCTCCCAGTGCATGACGTCCGGACCTCCGAATTCTTTTACGATATAGCCAAACAATGTCTGCTCCCTATTCGGCCTTCGCGGCCAGTAATGCTTCGACTTCCTCGACCTCCAGCCCCGAGGGCACCGGCGTGAGAAAAACATACAGGAATCCGGCAACGATCAGGGGTATGCCGACCACCGTCGAATAGCCAATATCCCAACCAAAACGTTCAACGGCCAGCGAGACCATCAGCGGTCCGCTCGCCGAGCCGAGCGTCACGGCCAGCGAACCGCAGGTCGCCATCGCTGTCGCCCGAAGTCGTGTAGGAAACACCTCGGCGAGATACGCGAACTTGACGGCGGCGCTGCCGTAAAAAAACATGCTCATCAGGCCATAGGCCAGCAATACGCTCGAGAAGTCGCTGGTCATCCAGACGACGACCTGGAACATCAGCGCTCCAAGCATGGTCCACAGCACGACCGTGTTGCGGCGCGTCATCCAGAATTCGCCGGTGAAGGCGGCCAGCACGTAGCCGACGATACCGATCGCGTTGCCGGCGCCGATCAGCAGGGAAAAATCAAAGCTCTCGAATCCGCGGCTGTCGGCGAGGTAGCTCGGAAAAAGGAAGATCGAGCCCGCGTACGCCCACACGAACATGAACTGCGCACAAAACAGGATCAGCGCGCGGCGACGAATGGCTGGCGCGAAAAGATCCGTCACTCTCGGCTTCACGCCTCCGGCCTGCCTTGCCATTGTCGCTCGCGGCGGCTCTCGAACGACACGATTGACGACCCAGACGAAAGGCAGGCTGACCAGCCCGACCAGGAACAGGTAACGCCAGCCATAGCTGCCCAGCAGCCAGGCCGACCAGACGGATGCCAGCGCCCAGCCAAGCGGGTAGCCGATCTGCAGGAGACCCAGAAACAGGCCGCGAACGCGCGCCGGGAACTCTTCGGAGAGAATGGCGCCGGTAATCGGGTAGGACAAGCCGCCGATGGCGATGCTGCCGCCGCGCAGGACAGCGAGCATTACGGCGCTCGGCACAATGCTGTGCAGCGCGACCAGCACGGACGATCCGACCAGCGAGAACCGGAACATGCGCTTTCGTCCGAGCCGGTCGGTCAGCTGCCCGAGCCAGACGATCAATACACCGCCCAGGACGAACGCCGACGAAACCACGGTCATTACGCCACTTAGCGTAAGCCCGAATTCCTCGCGGATCGACGGAATGGCGTAACCGAACAGCGCAAGGTCCATCTGCGCGGTGGCGTAAGCAATCAGGCAGACCGTGAATGCCCTCAGCGGGTAGCCCGCCAGGTCACGCTGCACGAGTATCTGCCATTGCGAGCCAGACGTAGCCGTCCGGCGCCGCGAAAACCAGTGAACGTCGTCCGAACTCATCGTCACAGTCGGCGTGCAGGTTGGCCGTTTCTGTCTGCTCCACGACAGCGCGCAGCGTGTCCAGATCGCGAACACACACCGAATAGGCGCAGAGATTTCCGCAACCGGGCCGGCTCAGGTCGCGCAGATCGGGTCCCGGCATATAGGACGAATAGATCTGCAACAGGCCACTCGGACAGTCGATCGCCCGCGTGCGCTCAACGCGAAAGGTTTCTCCCTGCCTGAGCCTGAGTGCCGCAATCGTCGGCGGCTCGTCGCCCGAGTCGTGCGCCTCGCCGAACGGTGCCGTTTCGAAATCAAAGGCGCGTTTGTAGAAGTCCGACGAAAAACTGTTGTCTGGCTGCACGACGTTCGCGTGGCTGCCCTCCGTATTCCTGAACGGCAGGGTCTCGTCGAAGGTGCCGAAACCCGGTCGGTCAAAACCGCCGCGCTGAATGAAGGCGAGACGAAAGCGATTGCCGAAAACCAGCGTTTCACGCAGCCCGACAAAGCGTTCAAAGAACGTTTGCTCCGGCGCCGGTTTCTGCAACGGTGCATTGACCAGCGGCGATACCCAGAGGCCCCACTCTTCAGTCGCGGTGTGGTTTGTAAAGGCATCGCGCAGTTGCAGGATATCGTGGGTATACATCCCCATCCAGCGGCTTCCCGTTTGTATCGGATGGCTGTTGCCCAGACCTTCGTTGGCCAGCGACTCCCAGAATTGCAGTCGCACCAGGCCGGTATCGAAGGTCGCGCAGCCGCTGTGCCGCAGACGCACGGAGCACAAGGGCGAGGCATGGCCATACGCCGCGTGCGCTTTTTCGGCGGTCAGTGAACCCTCCTCCTCCGGCGTGAAACCAAGGACGGCCCAGAAGCTGAGCAATTCGTCGCGCTCGGCCCGCAGCGCGCCAAACACGAACTCGTGAACACCGGCTCGCGTTTGCGACACCCGTATCAGTCCTCGCCGCTCAGCCGAACCAGCGTCCGGCCGACGAGTTTTCGGGCCTCCCAGTCCGCGTGCGCCCTGGCCACATCCTCGAGCGCGTAGATCTTTTCTATGGGAATGCGCCACTCTCCGGAAATCAGCGCTTCGTGCATCGCATCTTTTTCGGCACCGCCGGAGACGGCCTGGTGCAGGTACTGCACGAAGCCCGATACGGAGCAGTTCTTGCCGATCAACATCGACACGTTGATGTCGGGGCCTTCGCCCGCGGTCGCGCCCATGTAGATAACGTTACCCATCGAGCCAATGGCGGCGAAATTGCGCAGGGAGTTTGGCCCGGCATTGCCGTCGATGATTACGTCTACGCCGCGCCCGCCGTTCAATGCCACGACCTTTTCCGGCCAGCCGTCATCCGTATAGTCCACCAGGTGATCGGGACCGAACTTGCTGGCGTAAGCGAGTTTCCTGTCGCCGCCAGCCAGCGCAAACACGGTCGCACCGGCGGACTTCGCAACCTGGATCAACAGAGCGCCGACAGCACCGGCCGCGGAATGAATCGCGATCGACTGACCTTCCTTGAGCTTCGCTGCAGAGTGTACAAGCAGCCACGCCGTGTAGGCGCAGGTCGAGAACGCCGCACCGGTCTTTAGATTCATGCCGTCCGGTACCTGTTGCACAGCGGTCGCCGTCGCGATGGCATATTCTGCGCATCCGCCCCACTGGCCGTTGCACGCAACCCGCGTGCCGATCATCGAGCTGTCGACACCCGCGCCAACGGCATCGACAACACCGGAATATTCGAAGCCGGGCGTGAACGGAAACCCGGGGTGCATCCACTTGACGCGTTCTGCGCGCGCATGACTATCGAGCGGGTTCATGGCGGCATACGCAACCTTGATCCGCACCTGGCCTTCCGCCGGTTCCGGCATGGCCAGTTCCTCGACCTTAATCGCTTCCGGTCCACCTGCCTTACGAACAATCGCCGCACGCATCTCATTCCCCCCGATTCCTATTTTGAATAATGATATACTATTATGTCTTTTCTTGCGCGTGCTGGCGATTGTCGACGGCCGCGTGGCTATACCGCCAAGCCACTGAAAGACCCGGGGATATGGGCAGCACACTGTTCGACAAAATCTGGGACTCGCATGTCGTCTGCACGCTGGACGACGGCTCGTGCCTGGTCTATCTCGATCGTGTCTTCCTGCACGAACGCACGGGCAGCATCGCACTGACCAGCCTTCGCGAAGCAGGCCGCAAGGTCCGCAATCCGAAGCACGTTTTCGCGACGATGGACCACATACTCGATACCCTGCCGGGGCGTGGCGATGCGACGCTCGTGCCCGGCGGCGAGACCTTCATCAAGACCATGCGCAAGGCCTCGATGGATGCCGGCATTACGCTGTTCGACATCGACGATACGCGCCACGGCATTTCGCACCTGATTTCCGCCGAACAGGCCATCACGCTGCCCGGCCTGATCGTCGGCTGCCCGGACAGCCACACCTGTACGCTTGGCGCGCTCGGCGCCGTCGGCTGGGGCATCGGCACCAGCGATTGCGAACACGCCATCGCAACGGAGACCTTGCGGGCCAACAAACCGAAACAACTGCGCGTACGTTTCGACGGTCCGCTCGGTCCCGGAGTCACCGCCAAGGACATGATCCTGCACCTCATATCGCGCTATACAGCCTCCGGCGCCGAGGGACATGCGATGGAGTACTGCGGTTCCACGATTGATTCGCTCGGCATGGGTGCGCGCTTCACGCTGTGCAACATGGCGGTGGAATTCTCCGCGTTCACCGGCCTCATCGCCCCCGATGAAAAAACCCTGGGCTACCTCGAAGGCAGGGCCTATGCGCCAGCGGGTGAGTCGTGGCAGAACTGCAAGCGAGAATGGGAAACACTGCGCTCGGACGACGACGCAGTCTTCGACAGGGAGATCCGCGTCGACTGCGCGGATATCGCGCCGACGATGACCTGGGGCACGAGTCCACAACACGCCATTCCGGTGAATGGCAGGGTGCCGACGCTTGACAGCGTCGACGATGCCGAGTCGCGGGCCGACATCGAGCGCGCCATGGACTACATGGGCCTGACACCCGGCCAGGCGCTGATCGGTCTGCCGATTGACGGGGCGTTTATCGGTTCCTGCACCAACGGTCGATTGAGCGACCTGCGCGCAGCCGCAAGGATTCTCGACGGCAGGAAAGTTGCACCCGGCATTCGCGCCATCTGCACGCCGGGTTCGCAGCAGGTAAAGAAAGCCGCGGAAGCCGAAGGCCTCGACAAGATATTTCTTTCCGCCGGCTTCGAATGGCGCGAACCGGGATGTTCACTGTGCTTTAACGCGGGCGGCGAAGGATTTGGCCCGGAGGAGCGCGTCGTCAGCAGCACCAATCGAAATTTCCGCGGCCGGCAGGGCCGCAAGACGCGCTCGCACCTGGCAAGCCCGGCATTGGTGGCCGCCGCAGCCATTGCCGGTCGAATATCCGACCTGGGTGAGGTGGACTAGCGATGGAAGCGATCAGGGTGCATGAGGGCATCTGCGCGCCCTTGCTGGTCGACAATGTCGACACCGACCAGATAATTCCCTCCAGGGAAATGAAGCGCGTCAGCAAGCAGGGGCTTGGCGAGGGCCTGTTCGCCGGCTCGCGTTATCTCTATGACGGCATGCGCAAAGTCGGTCTTAGCCAGGACTTCGTATTGAACGGGCCCGAATACCAGGGCGCTTCCATCTTGTTGAGCGGCAAGAACTTTGGCTGCGGCTCGTCGCGCGAACACGCGGTCTGGGCTTTGCGCGACTTCGGCATCAAGGCTGTCATCGCCGAGAGTTTCGGGCGCATATTTCGAATCAACTGTGCGCGCAATGGCCTGCTGGCGGTTGAGCTTCCCGCCGACCAGATCGAGGCGCTGGTTCGGCAGACAAGTCCGGATCCGCAGACGCGACGCGTGCTGATCGACCTGCCGAAAGGCCAGATACGCGCGCCGGACGGCGAGTCCTGGGACTTCGTCATCGACGAGTCGGACCGCCGAATGCTGATGCTGGGATTGGACTATATCGACTACTCGCTGCAATACGCGGCAGACATCGACAGGTTTACAAAGAAGGATGCGGCGAAACGCCCCTGGGCCTATCTCAATCGCGACTAGGGAGCCTCTGCACAAGTCTCGCCGCAGGCAATGCCCGTATCCACCAGGGACTGGATAGCGTCGGTATCGTAGCCGAGCTCGGCAAGGACCTGATGCGTGTGTTCGCCGGGGCGCGGCGGATCCAGGCGCTTGATGAATTTCTCACCCTGCATTTCGAACGGCATCGCCGGCAAACGCACCGCTTTGCCGTCCGGAAGTGTCATGTCGAGCAGGCCGCCTGAGGCTGTCAGATGCTCGTCGTCCAGCAGGTCTTCCGGCCTGGCTATTGGCGCAAACGGCAGGCCACTGGCCTCCAGGCGCTGCATCAGTTCAACGCGGGTCAGCGATGCGAATTTCTTCTGCACAACCGGGATGATGCGATCACGTTCCCGGACCCGGTTGTTGTTGACCCGCAGGTATTCCTCGGCCAACAGTTGCTCGAACCCGAAGGCCTCGCAGAATGTCAGCCATTGCGCGTCGCTGACAACGCCAACGAAGACCTTCTCATCGTCACTCGTTTCGAAGACGTCGTAAATAGCCCAGGCGGACACGCGGGCCGGCATCGGCGCGGCCGGCGTGCCCGTGATCGCATACTGCGCGATATGCTGGCCCACGAGGAACACCGTACTCTCGAACAGTGAGCTTTTCACCAGCTGACCCTCGCCGGTGCGATGGCGCTGCTCGAGCGCGGCGAGAATACCTATCGTTCCCCAGACACCGCCCATTACGTCTATGACCGACGCGCCCGCACGCAGCGGCCGACCCGGCGGTCCGGTCATGTAGGCGAGTCCGCCCATCATCTGCGCAACCTCGTCGAGCGCGGTGCGGTTTTCGTAAGGGCCTTGCAGGAACCCGTGCGTTGAGCAATAGATCAGCCCGGGATTGGCGGCGTGCAGTTCGGCGTAGCCAAGGCCAAGACGATCCATTGCGCCCGGTCTGAAATTCTCAATGAGGATGTCGGCAGAAGCGACGAGATCGCGCGCAATCTTCAGGCCCTCGTCACTCTTCAGGTTGAGTCGGATACTCCGCTTGTTGCGGTTGTACATCGCGAAGTAACCCGCACCGGAGCCCTTCAGCGTTCGCGTCTTGTCGCCCGACAGCGGTTCGACCTTGACGACGTCGGCACCCAGGTCGGCCAGCGGCAGTCCCGCCGCCGGTCCCATGACCATGTGAGAAAACTCGATGACGCGAAGACCGCTGAGCGGCAGCTCTTTCCCTGCAGCGCTTGTCACAATGACTCCGATTCGATGCTCTTGATTTGGTATAATAATATATCTTTAATCGAAGTGCCTGCAAGGCATTGTTTTATTTGGCGAAGTTTATGAAAGGCACGGAAATTCTCGTCAGTGAGGTGGGCCCCCGCGATGGCCTGCAGAGTATCGACGCGATACTCCCCACGGCGGTCAAGAACGCCTGGATACGGGCGCAGGCGGATGCCGGCTTCCGGGAAATCGAGGTCGGATCCTTCGTACCGCCGACATTGCTGCCGCAACTGGCGGATACGGCGGACGTCGTTCGCGAGGCGCTGCGCATTCCCGGGCTAAACGTTGCCGTACTGGTACCGAATCTCAAGGGCGCCGAGCGCGCAATCGCGTCGGGCGCCGACAAGATTTCCATCCCCTTCTCGGTCAGTGAAACCCACAGCCTGAAGAACGTCAGGCGCAGCCACGAGCAGATGTTCGAGGAGGTCCGGCAAATCGCCGCGCTCATCGCGGGCCTGGACGACAAGCCGCACTTCGAAGCGGGCCTGGCGACCGCATTCGGATGCACCATCGAGGGACCAATCAGCGAGGATCTCGTGCTGCGCTCCGCTGAACGACTGATGCAATGCGGCGTCGCCGAGGTGGGCCTGTCAGACACCACCGGCTATGCGAACCCGAAGCAGGTGAGACGGCTGGTGCGAAAGGTTCAGGCGGTCGTCGGCAAGGAAAATATAACCGGCGTGCACCTCCACAACACGCGTGGACTTGGCTTGGCCAACGCGCTCGCAGCGATAGAAGAAGGCATTACGACGATAGACAGCTCGCTCGGCGGCATCGGCGGCTGTCCGTTTGCCCCGGGCGCCAGCGGCAATATCGTTACGGAAGATCTCGTATTCATGTTGCAGTCGATGGGCCTGGAAACAGGTATCGATCTCGAAAAACTGCTGAACGTTCGTAATATACTCAGGGAGGCGCTTCCGGATGAGCCCTTGTACGGCTTTGTTCCGGACGCCGGCCTGCCGAAAGGTTTCTAGAACCTGCCTCAATCCAAGGGATTTCCGACTCGAATGACAGATAAAGAAGAAATTCGCGCGATCGACGCTGTCGTCAATATCTGGACGAAAGAAGCGCTCTCACATCGACCGGACTGGGGCGACGAGTTTTTTACCGGGAAGATGAAGGCGAAAGACAGCCTCATGGCGGGATTGTCGTTACGCGAGATGATGGATCGTATGGATACGGCCGGCATCGATCACGCCTTTCTGATCGCCGCCAAATCCGGGCGTCCCGGACTCAAGGGCTGCTACCACATGCCGCCGAAGCTCGTTGCCGATGCCGTCGCGGAACATCCGAAGTCCTTTTCCGGGCTGATCGGCATCGATCCGTTCACCGGCATGGACGGCGTGCGCGAACTCGAGCACGCGGTCAGGGAACTCGGCTTCATAGGGGCGCACCTGTATCCGCACTGGTTCGAACTGGCGCCCGATCATGCCAGGTACTACCCCTTCTACGCGAAATGCGTGGAGCTGGGAGTGCCGATCCAGCTGCAGGTCGGGCAGTCGATGATCTATTCGAAGGACTACCGCTGCCGCAGCGTGGGTCAGCCGATTACCCTCGATGCCGTCGCCTGCGATTTTCCTGAACTCAAGCTGATCGGCATTCATGTCGGCATTCCCTGGACTGACGAGATGATAGCCATGGCCTGGAAGCACGAGAACGTGTACATCGGCTGCGATGCCCACAGCCCGAAATACTGGCCGGAGAGTTTTGTCCGGTACATAAACAGCTACGGACAGGATAAGGTCATCTTCGGCACCGATTTCCCGGTCCTCGATTTCTCACGCACCCTGCAGGAAATTCGCGATCTCGACTTCAAGCCTGCCGTCCTGCAAAAACTGCTGCGCGATAATGTTCGTCGCATCTACGGCCTGAACTAGAGCCTGTCAGTACCATGAATGTCGCTGACGTTGTTCGTATCAACGCGAATAACCACGGAAACAAGGCCGCCATCCTGTATGGGGATCGCAGCATCTCCTACGCCGAGCTTTGGCAGCTCGTAGAGTCGGCCGCGGCGCTGCTCGCCGAGAAAGGCATCGGCCGGGGCAAGCGCGTCGGCCTGTCGATGAAAGACCATCCGCTGCACCTTGTTGCGCACTTCTCGGTCGCGTATGTCGGCGCTGTTATCGTGCCAATCGATCATCGCTGGACGAGCGGCGAAAAGCGCGCGGCCCTGCTCGCTTTTGGTGCCAGTCTCGTACTGACCGACGGCGAAATCATCGATGGTGTCGACAGCGTGACGCTCGATGAAACCGTCCTGCAATCGCAAGAGAGAAAGACGCCACACATGATTAGTGCCGGGGGCGACCTGCTTCTCTCCCTCTCCTCGGGCACGACGGGCAGGCCGAAAGGCGCCATTGTCACGCACCGCAATCTTTACGAGCGCTTCGTCAGCCAGTGGGCTGCCATCGGCTACGACTCGCGCGACTGCTTTGCGATCTTGACGCCCTTGTTTTTTGGCGCCGGGCGTTCCTTCGGCATGAGTATGCTGGCCGTTGGCGGCACGATTCGCCTGGCACCGCCGCCGCTGAAGCCGGTCGAGATCATCGACGTGCTGCGAGGCGGGGAAGTCACCGCAACGTTCCTGCCGCCCACGCTGCTGCGTCGCTTGTTCGAATTCCACCGCGCTGGCGATCCGCCGCTGCTCGCGAACCTCGACTACCTCATTGTCAGCGGCGAGCCGCTGTATGCCGACGAGGCGCTGGACGTACTGACAACGATCTGCCCGAATCTTTACAGCTATTACGCCTCGAGCGAGGGCGGCGGAATATCCGTGCTTCCCGCGAAAGACTTCAGGGAGCATGCCGCCACGGTCGGGATCCCGACGTTTCGCACCGACGTGCAGATCGTCGACGCCGATGACAATGTCCTGGGCACGAATTGCATCGGCCGACTTCGTTACCGTGGACCCGGCGTGGCGACGCGCACGGTCGATAGCGACGGCGTAGAAAAAGACGCGGGCGTCGACGGCTGGTTCTATCCCGGCGACCTGGCCGAACGCCTCCCAGGTGGCCACATTGCCCTGCGCGGGCGTGATAAGGACGTCATCATCCGCGGCGGCGTAAACATCTACCCGGCCGAGATCGAGTCAGTCCTGCTCATGCACCCCTTTGTCGTGGAAGCAGCGGTGATCGGTACGGACGACAGCAATCGGGGACAAGTGGTTACGGCGTTCCTGGCGGCGTCGAAACCGCTGTCGACGACCGATATCGACGCGTGGTGCCGTTCCCGACTGGCGCCATACAAGATACCGCAGGACTTCCAGTTTCTTGAATCGCTGCCAAAGAGCGCTTCCGGCAAGGTCAACAAGAAAGCATTGCAGATAGCATGAAGAACGCGCCGCCAGGCTGCGTCCGAATCGGAAAGCCGCCTGAACAAAAGACACTGGCTTGCGTCGAGCGGGGTTTCGACACCGAAACCGGTGAACAGCTGTTTGGCACGCCGCCCGGAGAGTCACTGCTCCTCGGACGCATCCAATAGTTCTCAATCGTGATCGTGATGCCCGTGCCCGTCACCGTGGGAATGGGTCGTCCCATCGGCGTGGGTGTGCGTACCCCGACGCTGCATCGTATCCTCGAAATCCTCGGGGCCATGCGGATGGTTGTGCGAATTGTTCACACACCATTTGTAGAGTACCGGGTCGCGCTTCGCCAGGCGCGCCGCCGAGCGATGTTCATTCTCATCCGGCGTGCTCCAGGGATTGTAGTGGAAGTGATTGAACAGCTTGGAATCCGTGCGCCCGATTGCGATACAGCCGAGCTCACTCGCAAACGCGCCGTGATTGATGTACGGCGGCCGCCAGAAGTAGCCACCCGTCGGCAGCTCGCCAAACTGCATCATCCATGACGTACCCCAAAGGTGATAACCCTCTTCCGCGCAATCATGGTAGGAGATATTGTCCTGGTGGAAATGCGGCGTCATGCAGTACAGGAATGTCATGGCAAAGGTCTGCGGATTGAAGTTCAACAGCTTGATCATGCAGCCGGACGCCACGGACGGGCTGACGAGATTGCCGGGCGCCCACACGATATCCGAAAACGTATCGACGTCATGGTACAGCTCGGTGCGCGACAGTGGATGATGCTCAGCGCTTTGGGTATGGCTCGGCTCGGCGGTGTTATACATCATCAACAACAACGCGCCCTGCTCTGATGAGATTTCCGGTAGTGCATAGCCCGCCGGTACGTAGAAATAGTGCCCGCGCACACACTTCCTGTCGCCAACGGTGATCGTGCCCTCGACAACGATAAACTCCAGTTCCGAGTAACTGAAACCCGGCGGCTGCTTGTAGCCGCCGTCCAGCTGCACGGTCATCGTGCAGGAGCCTATCTCGGTATCGAGACTCAGCATCTTGTAGCGAAAGCCTGCGCCAAATCCCGGCAAGACCATATTCTTGAAATGAACGTCTCGATCGCAAAACGGTTCGATGTGGGGTCGTGTCATGTTGTTCTCCGCACTCAGTAGACGACGACGTGATCGCGGTCGGGTTTTACAGGCAGCTGGTCATCGCTAAGCTTGAGGCGCTGATCACCATCCGTATTGAAGCCGTACTTCTTGAGGCGCTCGAAGAATTCCTCGTACCACTGGTCACGCGTCGGATCGAGCGCTTTCATTTCTTCGACGATTTTCTGATATCTCTCGTCCTGTTCCTTGATTTCCTCTTTCAGCCATTTCAACACCTCGGCCGGGAGTTCGCGCTCGATCCTGGTATTCAGAAAGGTCATTTATGCCTCCGCAGTTCTTGTTGTGTTTCTCTTACCATCCAATGAAAGTGATAGCGGCGCCGCAAGCCGCCACCGAGGCGCCGGCGATCGCCTGCTCCCATCGCCCCAGTGCGGGCCACTTCAACCTCCGCAGCCCAACCGTCGTCACCGCGACCGCCGCGACCATCGTCAGCAGGGTCACCACGCCAAAGACGGTGGCAACAGCCACGACAAGCGCCGTGTTTTGCTGCGCGGCCGGGTACATGAACAACGGAATCAGCGCCTCGCAGGGCCCAAGTACGAATATTATGAAGATCGCCCACGGCGTAATCGAGCTTGTCGACGCCTGATCGTGTACGTGCAGGTGATCACGGTGATGATCGTGCTCGTGATCGTGCACGACATCGTCGTGGACATGGACGTGCGAATGGCTGTGCGCCCTGCCCGCCTGTCGCAGGCCCCATGCGAAGTACATCAGGCCAAACATCAGCAATGCCCAACCCGCGATGTTTCCGCGCACGCCTTCGATCTCGACCAGTGACAGCAGCTGTGCACCCAGCAACAAACCGACGGCGCCGATGAGGACGGAACTCAGCACATGGCCGACACCGCAAAGCAGGGTCACCCTGATCGTCTTCGACAGGCTCCATTTTCGGGCTTTGCCCATGGCGGTAAAGACGACGTAGTGATCAGGGCCCAGAATCGTATGCAGGAACGCAATCGAGGCTGCGGTCAATAACAAAATCTGAGCTTCGTTCATCATTGCAGACTAGCTCGGACGAGTGCCCGGGCGCGATAGGTATTTACCTTTAGCGTCGCCCACGATGTTGCCATCCTTGTAAACGAGCGAGCCCCGCAGCCAGGTCGATTTCACGCGTCCGGTCAGCTCCATGCCTTCAAACGGGGTGTAGCCCTGCGACGATTCGGACTCTGCGGCCCGCACGGTGAAGGTTTCGTCCGGGTCCAGTATGACGAGGTCCGCGTCGTAGCCGACTTTGATATCGCCCTTGCTGAGCAGGCCGTAACGCTCTGCCGGGTTCTTGCAGACCAGCTGTGCCATGTGGTTCAGCGTCATGCCTCTTTTCGACCCCTCGCTGTAGAGGCCAGACAGCAGGTACTCGGTGCCGCCAAAGCCGGACTTCGATACCCAGATGTTGTTGCCATCCCTGTGATCGTGACTGTCCGTCTTTAGCTCGCCGGAACAGCAGGCGTGGTCACTCACCACCCAGTCGAGCTTGCCCTCGAGGAGGTTCTCCCACAGGAACTCGACGTCCTCGCGCGACCGTATCGGCGGATTCACTTTCGCGTGGCAGGCCGAGGGCGCATCGTAGTCCAGCAGCAGGTGGCCGATCGTGACTTCACGGCGGAAGTTAATGTGTGGAAACAGGTTCTGCATCATGAGCGCCGCCTCGACCGCCTTGCGGGAGGTCAGGTGCAGCAGGTTGATGTTGACGCACTCGGTCTCGTAGGCGAGATAGGAGGCAATCCATATGGCAAGGCCTTCCGAGTGTGGCGGGCGTGCGGCGCTGTAGGCACGCAGACCGGTCAGTTTGCCCTCGCTCTGCACGATCTTCGTGTACGCATTCAGGATATCGGCGAGTTCACAATGCAGGCTCACGCTGATCTGATCCGCCATTGCCGGATACTTCTGCATCAACTTCCGTGCCGCGCGCATGATGAACTCGAAGTGCGCGATATCGTAGGACTCGTCGTCTCCGATCATCAGGAACTGTTTTTGCGCGTCTTTATCCGTCTTGCCATGCAGACCGTAGCCGCCATAGAACATGAAGATCTTGAAGGAGCAGACACCGTGATCGGTCAGCAGCGATTCCATCTCGTCGATGTGGGAACCGGAAATAGGCGCCAGGTGATAGGCATAGTCTACCCAGTATTTACCAGCCGAGATATCCAGCACTTCGGGATAGAAGTCGGCGTAGGAGCCGCCCTTGTTGAGGTAGTACTGGCCGGTACGAAAATAGGTGATGGCGGAGGTGACGCCGCCCATGGCCGCCGCCTTGCTTTCTGTGATCGCATCCTCGGCAAGGGGTGAATAAATGCCGACGTGCATATGGCCGTCGACCAGGCCCGGGAATACCAGGCGTCCCTTCGCGTCCTCGACATTGTCTGCGCTGTCCGCGGATATACCGGCAGCAAGCTGCGCGATCTTGCCGTCCTTGATCCCGATATCGAGTTCTTCTGCACCGTTTCCGTTCGGACGAACGACGCGGCCATTCTTGATGAGGAGGTCGAGCTGCATGACTTCTCCGTGGCTAGTCGACGCTCAGTACCATTGCGTACTGAAACCTGCTGGGGTTATAGAGGCAGTCGAGCACGTCGACGACGATCCCCTTTTCGTTGTATGACTGTCGTCGAATCGACAGCAATGCAGCCCCGGGCTCGACATCGAGCGCATCGGCAATTTGCTCCGAAGCACTCTCGGCACTCAACACCTGGTCTATCTTCGTCAGGCGAATGCCGTTGTCGCGAATCACGTCGAGACGCGGCGTCTTTTCGAGAATACGTTTTGTGAAGCCTTTCCTGATGCCAACTGTCCAGCTCACGTAATACGCGAAAGCTTCCCCTTCTTCGTTGCTGCGAACGCGCACCAGCTTGTGCACCGTCTCGTTGTCGCCGAGACCGAGGCGTTCACGTATATCCGCAGGTGGCACGATCTGCTCAACGGAAACGACACGCACGATGCTGTGCTTACCCATTTCGGCGAGATTCTCGAGCATGCCGACCAGCGGCGCCCGAACCGGTTTCGGCTTGTACTGGTAGGTGACGTGCGAGCCCTTGCCGCGGAATCGCGCAATCAGGTTTTCGGCGGCCAGCTCATCCATCGCGCGCTTCGCAGTAATCCGCGAAACGTCGAAGGTGGCCGCCAGCTGCTGCTCGGTCGGCAACTGCGCATCATAGGCAATCGTGCCATTGAGAATCGCGCCCTTGAGTACCGTGTACAGCTGGTGATAGAGCGGTACCCGGGCGAGCTTGCCGCTCTGTGCCAGCGTCCATTCCGACTTCAGCGCGCTCAGTAGATCGCTCATGGTGCCTCGGGAGCCGGCAGGTGCGTCTCCTCCAGCGAGCGCGCCTTGATCTCTTCGATGCTTCCGCCAAAGCTGAACAGGCCCGCCTCTGGGCGCTCGCTGCGGATCTTGCCGCGCAGTTTCTCCGTAGCCGCAGCGTCGACGCTGCCATCGTTCGCGATAACGACGCCGTAGCGCTTCGCGCCCTCGGCACTGACAAGTCCGCGGCTGACGTCCACCCGGACGATTTCAGGATCGCGCTCGAGCGGATCACCCCAGCCACCACCGCCCCAGGTGTTGAAATACAGGACATCGCCTTCCCTGACGTCTATGCCGTCGCACTTGGCCGGCAACCATTCCTCGCTGCCGTCTGCGCGCAGCAGCCGTTTCGTCGATCGCATTCCGGGCTCGCCGCCGCGCACGCCCCAGGGATAGGTTAGCCAGCGTTCGTCGTGTATCGCGATCTGACCGTCAACGAGGAATTCGTAAGCCACCGACAGTCCGTTGCCGCCGCGATGCAATCCGGCGCCGCCGGAGTCCGCAATGGGCTCGTACTTTATGATGCGCAACGGGAAATAGGCTTCGATAAACTCGTTCGGTACGTTTGTGAAGCCGGGCCACAGCGAATGACCGTCGGGACCGTCACCGACCGGACGCCCGGGAATGCCACCAAAACCGATCTGGAACAGCTGGAACCACTCGCCCTTCTTGTCGTATCCCGAATAGAACAGGTGCGGGCTGTCCGAGAAGCCGGCCGCGTTCATGGCATCCGGCGCGCCCTGCCCGAGGACGCCGCCCATCACGTCGAATATGCGACCGAGGGCATGCGTTCGACCTGACAACGCCGCAGGAAACTTCGGCTTCAGCAGGCTGCCTTCGGGAATGCGCACGTCGACCAGCTCGTAAAAACCGTCGTTGAACAGGATGTGCGGATCGAACAGGTTGATGGTGAAGGAGCCGAAGAACATCTTGAACATTTCTTCGTTCATGTAGAAGTTGATTGAGCTCTTCGCCTGCGGATCGGTACCGGCGAAGTCGAAGATCGCGACATCGCCTTCGCGCCACATCTTGCAGGCGATCTTGTACGGGCCCTTGCCAACACCATCGTCACAGACGTAATCCTCGAAATAGGATGGCGTCTCCGGGACGATCATGTTGATGATCGCGCGCATCGCCTCCAGGTTGCGGTCGAGCATGATCTGCATTGTGGTAAAGAAGACGTCGTCGCCGAAGCGATCCGCGATTTCCACGCAACGCTTCGCCGCGGTGCGACAGGCGGCCACCAGTGCGTTCAGGTCGAAGCGATTCCACTCGGTCGTGCGCACGTTGTGCAGAATCAACTCGAGGACGTCCTCCTGGAGTACGCCCTTCTTGTAGAGCTTGGTTGGCGGAATGCGGATGCCTTCCTGGTAAATCGTCTCGGCCTTGATCGGAATCGAGCCCGGCACCATGCCGCCGTTGTCCGACATGTGACCGAACATCGCCGACCATGCCATGTGGCGGCCATCCTTGAAGATCGGGACCAGTACGATCCAGTCCGGCAGGTGCGACACGGCCGCGTTACACATATAGGGATCGTTGGTGAGGATGATGTCGCCATCCTCGAGCTGGCCATCGTAGGCCTCCATGAAACCGTGGATGAACGAACCGAACTGGCCGACAACCATCTTGCCATCGCGATTGGCGACCATCGGGAAACAGTCGCCCTGCTCACGGATACCCGGACTCATCGCGGTGCGGAAAAGTACGGCGTCCATTTCCTCGCGCACGTTGCGAAGCGCGTTTTCGATAATGTCCACGGTTACCGCATCGACATCGACGGTCTTGAATGGCGTGGAGTTTGTTTGGATGATCTTTGCTGTCATGACGAACTCCCCTTAAACCGGATTGATCAGAAGGTTGCCGACCTTGTCGACGGTTGCGGCGTGGCCGGGCAGAATCAACGTCGTCGAATCCATTTCGGAAACAATCGCCGGTCCGGCAATCACCGTGCCAACGCCGAGTTTGCCGCGGTCGTAGATGGCCGTGTCGTGCCACTCCTGCTCGTAATAGTATTTCGTCTCGTGAATCACGGCGTCTCGCGGGTCCGTGGCCTTTCCGCTTACCTCCTTCAGATCCGCCGCCAGCGTGCTCTTTGCTTTGACGATCGCGCGGATCATCACGATCTCGTGATCTTTGCCGTGTGCAAAAGTAAACAGCTGCTCGTGCTGGCGATCGAACTCGTCGGTCAATACAGCAAGACCCTTACTCTTCAGCTCTTCGTCGGTAACGCTGAGCGATAGCTGGAACGCCTGTCCCGCGTATCGAATATCGGCCTGGTAGGTCACCTGTTGCTGTTTCGCGGCAATTCCGTCGGCCTCGAACGACACGGCCGCTTTTTCACGCAAGGCGTGCAGCTCCCTGATCAACTGGTCGACGGTGATCTGGTCCACGCGTGCCACGAAGGTCTGCGACGCCTCGTCCTGAACCCGGGTTGTCGCGTCGCCGTAGGCGCACAGGACGCCCGGACCGGGGGGCACGATCACCGGCCACGCGCCGGAAAGCCTGCCAAGCGCGTTGGCGTGCAGCGGACCGGCACCGCCGAAGCCAACCAGCGCGAAATCCCGTGGGTCGTAACCTTGCTCCACCGACACCAGGCGCAAAGCGCCAAGCATCGATTCGTTGACGATCTTGATGATGCCTTCCGCGGCGGTCATCAGGTCGATGCCCATGGCATCGGCCAGCGTCTGCACGGCTTTCTCGGCCGCATCTCGGTTGATCGTCATGGCGCCACCGAGCTTCACGTCAGAGGGCAGATAGCCCAGAACGACGTTGGCATCGCAGACAGTAGGCTGTTCGCCCCCCTTCATATACGCCGCCGGTCCCGGATCGGCGCCCGCCGAATCGGGCCCGACCCGCAGAGCCTTGGTGAGCTCCGGGACAAACGCGATCGATCCGCCACCGGCGCCGATCGTGCGCACGTCCACCGACGGTGCGCGAACGGTGATGTCACTGACGCGTGTTTCGCGACGAACGCGCGCCTCTCCGTTCTGTATGAGCGCGACGTCCGTCGATGTGCCACCCATGTCAAACGTGAGGATGTTTTCGAAACCGCCGCGTTTACAGAAGTACATGGCGCCGGCAACACCACCCGCGGGCCCCGACATCAGCATGTTGACCGGCGACTCACTGGCGGCGCGCGCCGACGCGAGCCCACCGTCGGAGCGCAGAATAGCGAGACTCACATCGCTGCCCAGGCGCTGCTCGAGCGAGGACTGGAGATTGGTGACGTACTTGCCGACCTGCGGGCGTACATAGGAATTTACGACCGTTGTCTCCGTTCGTTCGTATTCCTGCATTTCCGGAACGACTTCGCTGCTGATCGATATGGGAATGTCGCCAAAGACCTCCTGCGCGAGATCCCTGACCTCGACTTCGTGGGCACCGTTGATGTAGGAATTCAGCAGGCAGACCGTCAGTGCTTCGATCTCGCCGCTTTCGGCAAGCCTCTGCAGGTCTTTCTTCAGCGCGGCCTTGTCGAGAGGACGAACCGTATTGCCCTCGGCATCCATACGCTCGTCAGCCTCGATCGTATATTCAAGCGGCGCGAGCAGCGGCGCTTTCACGTAGCTGACCCAGCCACCCAGCCCGCCCGGACAAAATGAACGCGCGACCTGCAGCGTCTGGCGGTAGCCCTTGGTCGTAATCAGGCCGACGACCGCGCCTTTTCGCGTCAACACGGCGTTCGTGGCCACGGTCGTGCCGTGCATTACGTGCATCACCTTCTTCGGATCGATATCCGATTCGCTGCATATCCGGTCGATGCCGTTCAGGACACCGATCGAGGAATCCTCCGGCGTCGATGGCACTTTTGCCATGTAGGTCTGGCCATTCGTTTCATCGACCAGCAACAGGTCGGTGAAGGTTCCGCCAACGTCAACTCCAAGACGAAAGGTCATGTATTTTCCCCTGATCTCTGAATCTAAATGATTGATTCTGCTTTCATGCGTGCGAGTTCGTCTTCGCTGATACCGAGCTCACCCGCGTAAACTTCATGATTGTGTGCGCCGAGTGTCGTGTTGCCAGGCCAGCGTATCTCGCCCTGCGTCTTCGACATCTTCGGGAACACGTTTTGCATCTTCAGGTTCGGCCATTCCTCGGTCGGCGTATCGACGATCGCCTCGCGCGCCGCGTATTGAGGATCCTCCAGCATCTCGGGTGCCCGATAAATCCTGCCTGCCGGCACGCCGGCTTCCTGCATGAGTGCGTCCACTTCGGCGACGGTCCTGGTCTTCGTCCAGTCGTTGATAATGCCGTCGAGGAGCTGCATGTTCGCACCGCGAGCCGTGTGGTTGCTGAAGCGTTCGTCGTCGGCCAGCTGCGGTTGGCCCATGGTCTCGCACAGCCGCTTGAAGACCGTGTCCTGATTCGCGGCGATTAGAAAGATACCGTCCGAACAGTCGTAAATATTCGACGGCGCCACATTGGGCAGGGTGGATCCCGAACGCTCCCGGATGTAGTTGCTGACCACGTATTCCGGGATGGTCGCTTCCATGACAGCAAGCACGGATTCGTAGATCGACGCATCGATCACCTGCCCTTCACCGGTGCGTTCGCGATGATGCAAAGCGGCCAGCGCGCCATTACAGGCAAAAGTAGCGGCCAGTGTATCGCCGATCGAAAGGCCGGCGCGGCTCGGCTGCCGGTCCGGCTCGCCGCAAAGATAACGCATGCCGCCCATCGCCTCTCCGATGGCCGCGTATCCGGCGCGTTTCGCATACGGCCCCGTCTGGCCGTAGCCGGAGACGCGAATCATGATGATCTTCGGATTGATTTTGACCAGGTCGTCGTAGCCCAGGCCCCAGCGCTCCATGGTGCCGGGTCGGAAATTCTCGAGCACCATGTCCGCGGTCTCGATCAATCGTCGCACCAGGTCCTGGCCTTCGGACTCGCGCAAATTCGCCGTTACGCAGCGCTTGTTGCGCGCACAGACGCTCCACCACAAGGGGTAATCTCCGCGGCCCCAGATGCGCATCGGGTCGCCCTGATTCGGCGGCTCGACCTTGATGACGTCGGCGCCCATATCCGCCATGAGCTGGCCACAGAAGGGCCCGGCAATAAGCTGTCCCATTTCGATAAGGCGAATATCGGTTAACGGGCCCTTGCGTGCCGATGAGTGTGTCATTTCGTTGTCGTGGTCCAAGGCAGGGCGGGTCGGGACCGCCGTGCCGGAGTAGGATTCTTCGGGTTTCGGGCCCTGCAGCCTGTGCCCGGTGTATTGTACTTTTAGCCCTATCAATATAACAATAGGTCTTATATCGATCAACTGCGCGACGGCTGGCCCGGGATCACGAAGAGACCTGTATACCGCGCACGACAGCCTCACGCTCGCCAAGCAGCCCGGCCCATCGGGCGATATTGGGGTACGGGCGCAGTCCGTCCGGCATGCGAGCAACGGAGGTCGCGGCGCTTGGGTACAGGAGGACGTCGACCAGCGTATAGACCCTCCCGAGCATGTACTCGTTGTCGGCAAGATGGTCGTCGATACCGTGCAGGAAACGCCGGATGATCTCGGTGTAGAAATCTTCGCCCCACGTGAAGGGTTCGGGCGCGAGGGTTCCGAGGTAGAACTGGCCCGCCAGCGCCGGCGCGAGATCCGTCATGATAATACCGGTCCAGTGGTAAAAGTCCGATGCGGCCGTGTCCTCCGGCAATAGCCGGCCGCTGGTCTCGGCGGCATACATGCCGATCGCCATGCTCCCGTAGATCGTCCGCGCGGCGCCCCGGCTGTCCGTGATTTGCAACACCGGCATGCGCCCGAAAGGATTCAGGCGCAGCATTTCCTCGCTTCTGTGCTGCCCGTCATACAAGTCCACCACCCGCGCCTCGTAATCGAGACCCCCTTCTTCGAGAGCAATACTGGCCCGCTGGCCGTTGGCGGTGGGGACGGTGAATAGCGTGCGCATTGTATCTGGCTCAGGCAAAATTGGCGGGATGATTCAGACTGTTCACAAGATATCATGGACCGTTATTCTCGGGGCTGCGCTGCTGACGGGCTGCGCGAGCACGCCACGCAGCCAGGTCGTGCCGGTCGCCGACAGCCAGGACTGCGTCGTCCTGCTGCACGGCCTGAACCGAAGTTGGCGCGCCATGCGTCCCATGGCGGAGTCGCTGCAGCATGCCGGCTTCACGACGGTGAATGTCGACTACCCCTCACAACTCGGTCCTATAGAGGAAATAGCTCCGCTCGCGGTCGGCACCGGGCTCATGGAATGTCGCCTGACCGGCGCGCGGCGAATCCACTTCGTCACGCACTCGATAGGCGGAATCCTGCTGCGCTACGAAAACGAGCGCGAACCGATTGCCGACCTCGGGCGGGTCGTCATGCTCGGTCCGCCCAACCAGGGCAGCGAAGTCGTCGACTTCACGCAAGGCTGGCCGGGCATGTCGCTGTTTGGCGGCTCCGCGGGACAGCAGCTGGGTACCGATGCCAACAGCATGCCGGCACGGCTCGGCCCGGTGAATTTCGAGCTGGGCGTCATAGCCGGTACCGGCACGATCAATCCCTGGATGTCGGCGATGCTGCCGGATGCCGATGACGGAAAGGTGACCGTCGCCGCCACCCAGGTCGACGGTATGGACGATTTCCTGGTCGTTGGCAAGTCGCACCACTACATCACTGGCGGCGACATCGTTTTTCGCAATACCGAGTCCTTCCTGAAGACCGGTCGATTCCTCGATGTCGACAAGAAACCCGGCGTCGATTGCACCGACCCGGCCACGCAGTCGATTACGGCAACGGGCGCCTGCAACTGATCGACAATCCCTGGCCAGTTATTTCATGGCGGCGCCGGAGACCGACGCATCGCGGTCGCCGTACCAGTTGATGCCGCGCGTCAGGTACATGACGACGGCGAGGACGAACCACAGGCCGAGCGAGCCGGCGAGCAGCGCGTAGCTCTCGGCCTTGAGCGTCAGGTAGAGAAACGCGTACAGGGCCGCCAGGACGCCGACCATCAGCAGCGCACGTGAGCGACGCTGCAGTATGGCGGCGCTGTAGGCCGCAATCAGTGCGGTCGATGCGCTGGCGCTCAAACCATAGGCGAGGTCGAAGCCAACGTGCTCGGACAGAGACAGTAGCAGCAGGTAGAACAGCGTGTTCGCCAGGCCAACCAGCAGATACTGCAGGGGATGCAGCCTGAGCCCGGCGACTATTTCCACGAGGAAGTAGGCGATGAACGTCAGCCCTACGATCAGCACCGCGTATTTTACCGAGCGCTCGATGAGCTGGTACAGGCCGACCGTCTGAATGAAGCGGGCTCCGAATGCGCTGTCCGCCGCGATAACCGGTACCTGTTCCTTGCCGATCCAGGCGGACGGCAGTTTTCGACCGATTCGGGTCGACCGCCACACGGCCTCGAAGCCATCCGCACGGATTTCACGGTGCAAGGGCAGCTGAAAGCCGGTGAAGCTGGGCGAATCCCAGTTCGACGACAGCGTTACTTCCGCGTTTTCGGCCAGCGGCAGAAATTGCAGTGAGCCCGAACCGTTGACCGCCAGTGAGATCTCGAAGTCAAGACGCGTCCCCGCTTGCGGGGGGTCGAGGACTTCTCCGAGCGCTGCGCTGAGCTTCGAAGCAATGCCGTCGATGCCCTTGCCGCCGCCCGCGAAGCTCACCTCGCTCGCATTGACGACGACAACCGGCATCTTTCCCAGGACCATGGGATCGCTGACGTCGAGAAACAGTTCGGCGTCAGCCCAGCGCAACTGGTCGCGGGAGATGCCGAGCGCATCCAGCGCGGCAAGATCGATCTGGCCCCTGATCCTGATGGTCGAACTGAAGACCGGGATCTTGTGGATACCGCGATAGCGGACTTCCGCCTCGACGCCGGCATCGATGAACAGCTCGTCGGCAAGCAGGTAGACCGACTTCTCGTCCATGTAGGAGAGCCCGTAGACCGTCTGGCTTTCGCGCTCGTACGGCAGCTTCAGGACCGGACCCGTAACCGTCTGGTCCGCGCCCCACATCTGCTGGATGTCGCGCGCCGCCGTCGACGCGTTGTCCTGACGATCGGCGATGACATTGCCGATCAAGGCGATGGGGATCAGCAATACCAGCGTCAGTAACGCGATGACGATGACCTTGAGCGATGCCGAGCGGCTGCCGGCACTGACTGGAATTCTCACGATGGCTCTCCCTTTTACCGGGTGAGATGTAAACAGAGAATCCTGTCGCTGACGTGATCAGATTGTGGCCAATAGTGGCCGGCTAACGGCGGTTCTCTGCCGCGGCGAGTCGCGCATCGAGTTCCTCGATCTTTTGCTGCTGCGCCTGCACGACCCTGGTCAACACCGCAACGATGTCCATCGGGCTTAGCGTATTGCGATCCCGGCTGGCAACGAGGTCGGGTACATCCTCGGCGATAAAACCGACGTAGTCCTCCTGTCGCTCGTCGCGGTAGTTGAAGCGCACGGGCGCCAGTGCCACCAGCGCTGCCATGGCCTGTTCCTCGGACAGGGCGGCAATGTTTTCCTTCTTGTCGCGCGACGAACTGTTGGTCCAGACGCCGCCGCTCGTGACATGCGCCCCGCTGGCCAGTTCGAGAGGATGACTGGGTTTCGAGGCACCGATACCGACGTTGCCATCTCGATCGATCGTAATACGGTCCTGCGATCCTGCACCGATCGTCAGGGTGCTGGCGCGATTGTGCATGATATAGCCCGTCTCCCCGGCTGACTGCGTAATCATCAGCCCGGCGACGGTGCTGTTGCGCTCATGTATCTGGATGCTGCCGTTCACCTCCAGGCGCTGCTTCGGTTCCGTCGTGCCAATGCCCACCTGGTTTCCGTTGTCGTAGATCTGCGAATTGCCGCCCTCGGTTTCTTTCCTGAACTTCACGAGGAAATTCTCACTGCCCTTGATGCTCGCCGCTCCGGGCGGTCCCGGCGGCCCTGCCGGGCCGGCCGGACCTGCAAGGACCTGTGCCTCGACGACGGCGGGCGCCTGTTCGACGATTTCTGCTTCGTCCGCCTTCTTGCCCCCGCGATCGGGGGCAGAACCAGGCCCGGCGTTGCCATCGAGTGATTGCCCGGCTGCCGCTGCCCTGGCGGCGGCGCTTTCGGCCTCGGCCCCTGCATCGACATCGGCAATGACGCCGGGATCGCCCGCGTCGGCGCCCTCGTCCGGCTCGTCGGCGACTCCAGCGACAGCCTCCTCCACGGATTCTGCGGGCACGCTGTCCTGCGTCGGCGCCGGCGCCTCCTCCGCGGCGGTTTCGGCAACCACCCTGGCCCAGTCGGAACTGACAAAGCCGGTCGCCTCGCCGTCGAGCTGCACTTCGTACCAGCCGTCGAGTGTTTTCAGTAGGGGCAGGGAGCTGCCTTGTTTCAGTTGAGCCACGACGTCGGACGCGGTATCGGGTTCCTGCCGGACGTTGATCGAGTTCTTGACCTTGTCGACGGGGACGACCTCGTCGGCAAGGGTGGCGAACGGCAACAACGCCAGGCACAGCATCGACAACATCTTCATGATCGGCTCCTTGACAGACGGACACGGACGGTATCGCGGGGGCGGCGGGTTTCCCTGGCCGGGATTGTTTAACGACGTATCGGCAGCAACGAAAAAGCAGCCGGCCCAAACGAGGTCGAAATGGCCGCAGGAATCCGCAACTTCAATGGCAATGCCGCTGCCGCAATGCGTCGATAGTAACACTCCGGGAAGCCTTTCTTCGCTGCCGTTAGAGTCTGCAAATGGCGACATCAAAGGGCGTTATGGCGAACGACAAAGCCCGTTACTTCCGGTCCGACGCAAGCGCCTCTGCGATTGCCGCGTCTGTCAGGGGATGGTAGGCCACACGTGCACGCTCGAACATCTGTCGCGCCAATTCGAGATCCGTACCGTTGTTTGCCAGGGCAAGATAGACCGGATAGATCAGGCGTCCGCGGCCATAGCGGCTCAGGTGCCCTTCGAGCTTGTTGTAGGCGCCGGTGTATCTGCGTTTGGCAACCTGTATGAACCACGCCCGTCCGATTTCGGCGTTGCGGGTATTGCTGAATCCGAGGCCTTCGTCCAGCGCAGCGAGTCGCTCATCGGCGAGATCCTCCGGCAAGCTGTTAATGAAATGGACGGTCGCTTGTGGACTCCAGCTATCAACGGGTAAACCGCCAACGCCAATCTTTCCCTGCGCCCAGGCAAGTGCCGTGCGCTGCGCGGCATCCAGCGTTGCGGACCTGGGCACCGGTACGGTTTCAGGCAGGCCGGGCCGATACAGCCATTGCTCGACATCCGACCGCGTCACCTTGCTGCCCTCTGTCTGCAAGAGCTGGCGGTCGAGATAATCGAGGAAGCGTTCGGTCGTAATCGTCTGAAAGGCGAACTCGTCGAAATAGGACGCCAGGAAAGTGTCGAAGACCTCGCGACCAAACGCGTTCTCCAGGTATTGCAGAAACAGCTCGCCCTTGCTGTAGTGAATGCCGCCCTGGAAGCTGTCCGGGTCGCCGCTGTCGAGGCGCGGCGCGAGCGCCTGCATTTCCTCGGCTACGGTTTCGAGATCCAGCAGCAGTTCCTGATACGACAGCACGCGGCTCTCATCGACGCGATCCTTGTCGTAAATCACTTCCATCAGACGCGATTCCAGGTAGCTCGTCATGCCCTCGTTCAGCCAGCCGTCACGCCAGGTCGCGTTTGTCACGAGATTGCCGGACCAGGAGTGTGCGAGTTCGTGTGCGATCACCGACACGAGACTGCGATCGCCGGCGAGCAGACTGGGCGTGATGAACGACAGACGCGGGTTCTCCATCCCGCCGTAGGGGAAGCTTGGCGGCAGCACCAGCAGGTCATAGCGGCCCCACTCGTAGGGTCCGAACAGCATCTCGGCCTTCTCGAGCATTTCCTGGGTATCCGCAAACTCGAACACCGATGCGTCCAGCAGCTCGGGTTCGGCGTAGACGCCGGTCTGCTCGCCGAGCGGTGCGAAGAAAATATTGCCGACGGCGATCGCCATGAGATAGGAAGGGATCGGTTGCGGCATCGCAAAGTGATATTCCCCGCTTCGCGGCGTCGACGGATCATTGTTAGCGCTCATCACGGCAAGCAGCTCCGCGGGCGTTTCAATACGTGCCTCGTAGGTGATCCGCACGGCGGGCGTATCCTGGAGCGGAATCCAGCTGCGCGCATGGATTGCCTGCGACTGCGAAAACATCAACGGGTGTTTGCCGCCGGCCGTCAGCCTGGGCGGTAGCCATTGCAGAGCGGTCGATGCAGGGCTGGTCGCATAGTCGACTTTCAGCCGAAAATGTTGCGCAGAGGCCGCCGTGGCGGGCAGGTCGATGCGCAAAGGCGTTCCCATGACCGGGTGCGTCTCGGCAAGGCGGTACGCAACGGCGATCGGGTTTGCGTCGCCGATCAACAGCTGTACACCAGTGATCGTCAGATCGCGTGTGTCGAAGATGACTTGCTTTGCGTCCGGATCCAGCCTTCGCATCGAATGCGTGGCGCTGCCCTCGAGCTGCCGCGCATCGAAATCGACCCTGAGGTCGAGCGCCAGGTGTTCGCTGACGAAGGCGGCTGGATTCGCGAAGCTAAAGTAATCTCGTGCCGGGTCATAGGGGTCGGTTTCTGGACCCGACGCTGCGCACGCAGCAATCAGCAGGGTTGCCGTAAGAACAAGGCAATGTCTCGGAGTCATCTGCATTCCTTGATACCAGAACGAGTATGCGGCGGCCGATTCTAATACAAGCGCCCCGGCGGCGCGCGGCGAAAGGTCCGGAGGTGTACACTCGCCGTGATATTGCCAGGAGGAAAAACCATGGACCTTGGTGTCAGCGAGCGTGTGAGGCCTTTACTGGAGGCGGTCCGCGCCTTTATTAACGATCGGGTGCTTCCGGTCGACGAAGAATTCCTCGAAGAAGTTTCAAAAGGAGATCGCTGGTCGCTCACCGAGCGACAGACTGAAATCATCGAGGGGCTCAAGTCTGCGGCACGCGAGGCGGGGCTGTGGAATTTCTGGCTGACCGACAGCGAGAGTGGCTTCGGCCTCAGCACCGTCGAGTATGCATGGCTGGCCGAAGAGACCGGCCGCGCACACCTGGCCGCCGAAGCATTCAACTGCAGTGCGCCGGATACCGGCAACATGGAAGTGCTCGAACGCTACGGAACAGAAGAGCAAAAGGACAAATGGCTCAAGCCGCTGCTGAACGGCGAGATACGCTCGGCCTATGCGATGACCGAACCCGACGTCGCGTCCTCCGATGCAACCAACATCGCAACCTCGGCCGTTCTCGACAACGGCGAATGGGTGATCAACGGCGAGAAAACCTACATATCGGGCGCCGGCGACAAACGCTGCAAGGTAATGATCTGCATGGTCAAAACGAATCCGGAAAACAACCGGCATACGCAGCACTCGCAGATACTGATACCTATTGATGCGCCCGGCGTCGAAATCGTTCGCGGCATGCAGGTGTTCGCAATGGACGACGCGCCGCACGGTCACATGCACATTCGCCTGAAGAACGTTCGCGTGCCCGAAGCCAATATTATCCTCGGCCCGGGACGGGGCTTCGAAATCGCCCAGGGCCGTCTGGGGCCGGGACGCATTCATCACTGCATGCGCGCAATCGGCATGGCCGAACGCGCGCTCGATCTGATGTGCAGGCGCGCCGTCTCGCGTACCGCGTTCGGCAGGCCGCTCGCCAAGCTCGGCGGCAACTACGACGTGATTGCCAGAGCGCGTATGAATATCGATATGGCACGACTCCTGACGCTGCAAACCTCGCATATCATCGACACGCAAGGCGTGCAGGAAGCGCAGGTCTGGATTTCCAAGATCAAGGCGACGGTTCCGGCAATCGCAATCGATGTCATCGATGATGCGATCCAGTTACACGGCGCGGCCGGTATCTCACAGGATTTTCCGCTTGCGGCCATGTACATGTCGGCGCGTACACTGCGCTTTGCGGATGGCCCGGACGAGGTTCACCGCATGGTTGTCGCCCGACATGAATTGCGGCCCTACGCCAGGCGGGACTGACGCGACGCTGTGCCCGATAGACTGACGCTCGTCGTCGCGTTTGCGGCGCTCCTGCTTTCGGTTGCGGCTTACGGACACCCTGAAGACGAGTTCTGCACGCCTGGCGAAGACGGACTCGATCCGGCCTTGTGTGCGGCGTTGGCGGAGCTGAACAGCGCCGAGGGCGACGTCAGCCAGGCCGAGCTCAAGCCGCTGCTCGACGATCGCGGCGAGGAACGCAGCTTCTGGTCGACGGCCGGCCTCTACGTCACGATCGGGATCGGCCACATCCTCCCGGACGGCTCCGACCACATCCTGTTCGTGCTTGCCGTTTTTCTTGCATCGACGCGGCTTCGCGCGCTCGTGATTCAGATCTCTGCATTCACCGTCGCCCACACGGCGACGCTGGCGCTGGCTGCGAGCGGCATTATTACGCCCTCAGCTGCCGTGGTAGAGCCGCTGATCGCGCTGACCATCGCTTTCGTCGCCATCGAGAACCTGGTCTTCACGGAAATGACGCGCTGGCGGCCTGTCGTCGTATTCGGCTTCGGCTTGATTCACGGCCTGGGTTTTGCCGGTTTCTTCGGGGAACTGGGCCTGCCACCCGGCCAGTTCTGGAGCGCATTGATCGGCTTTAACGTGGGCGTGGAAATCGGACAGCTTTCGGTCATCGGCGTTGCCGCCTTGTTCGGTCTGCTGCTGCGCCGAAGCCTGCGCGACATGGCCGGCACGGGGCGCTATCGACAGTTCGTCGCGCGCCCCGCCTCGCTGCTGATCGGCACCGTTGGCTTGTGGTGGTTTGGCCTGCGACTTCTTTCCTGAAAAAGACGCCGGCGCATGGCCGGCGTCGTGGTCTGCTTTCGGGCAGCGAACAGGATCAGGTCTCGTCGGGCACCTCGCCAACCGCAAAGCCCCGCCCCTCGAGCAGCGGTTCGATACTTGGGTCCTGGCCGCGGAAGTTGCGATACAGCTCGTCGGCCTCGCGCAGACCGCCGGACTCGTAGATCCATTTCTTCAGTCGCGCGGCTGTCGCCGGGTCGAAAATATCCTCGGCCTGCTTGAAGGCCGCGAAGCCATCGGCATCAAGAATCTCGGACCACAAATAGGCGTAGTAGCCCGCGGAATAGCCGCCCGCGAATATGTGGCTGAAATACTGTGACCGATAACGCGGCTCGATTTCGTCGATGAGTCCGTACTCGTCCAGTACCTTCTTTTCGAAGGCACGCGCGTCCGTGATCGCCGCGGCCTCCTCGGGTGACAGCATGTGCCAGCGAAGATCCAGCAGGGATGCGGCAATGTATTCGGTGGTCGCAAAGCCCTGGTTGAAGTTCGACGCGACGCGCATTCGTTCCACCAGCTCCGCGGGAATGACCTCGCCCGACGCATAGTGCCGCGCGTAAATCGCCAGCATTTCAGGCTCCGCCGTCCAGTGCTCCAGGATCTGCGCCGGGAACTCCGTGTAATCGCGAGGGCCATCAACGCCCGAAAACATCGGGTAGTCGATCTTGGTCATCAGGCCGTGCAGGCCGTGGCCGAATTCGTGAAACAGCGTTTCCACTTCGGAGAACCGCATCAGCGTCGGCTGACCTTTCGGCGGCATCGACAGGTTCAGGTTATTGGTGATGATGGGTCGAATATTCTCGCCGCCGATATTCGAAGCATCACGGTAGGCACTCATCCACGCACCGCCGCGCTTCGAGTCCCTGGCATACATGTCGGTCATGAACAGGCCCAGGTGGCTGCCGTCCGAGTCCTTGACGTCGTATGCCGTTACGACCGGATTCCAGCCCTCGACGTCAACCTTTTCGAATGTCAGCCCGAACAGCCGATTGGCCATCTCGAAGGCGCCTCCGCGAACCTGTTGCAGGTCGAAGTAAGGCTTGGTTTCGTTTTCGTCGAGATCGAAACGCGCCTTGCGCACTCGCTCCGCATAGTGCCACCAGTCGTGCGCAGCGAACTTGAATTCGTCACCGATCATCGCCTGCATATCGGCACGCTCTTCCTTGGCGCGTTCGAGGCCGGGACGCCAGACGCGCAGCAGGAAGTCCTCGGCACCTTGCGGCGTCTTGGCCATGCGGGTTTCGAGCTGGTAGTGCGCGTGCGACGGGTAGCCCTTCAGCCTCGCTATCTCGGCGCGTAACTGCGCGATCCTGATTGCCAGCGGGCCGTTGTCGTTCTCGCCCTCAGTAGCTCGCAGGCGATAACCGTTGAAGAGCTTCTCGCGAAGCGCCCGATTCTCGGACTGCGTCATGAACGTCTCGTAGGCGGAGCGGTTCAGTCCAACCACCCAGGCGCCTTTCTCTTCGTCCCACAACGATGCCTTGAAGTCGTCGCTCAGGCCGGCGGTGTCGGCCTCGTCCGTGATTTCAATCTTGAATGCCTTGGTTGCCGCCAACAGGTTTTGCCCGAACTTCGTCGTCAGGGCCGAGATCTCGGCATTGATTTCGGCAACCTTGCCTTTGGTTTC
>JBFELT010000002.1:0-53626 GCA_041552015.1 Woeseiaceae bacterium | reverse complement strand
GGACAGTGCTACCGCCGGCGGAGCCGACGTTCGCAAACTCGCTCGTTTAGGCAGGCCAGGGACCGGAAATCGCAAGTGTCATGCCGGGGTACTGGATATTCACGAACAGCGTGTTGCCATCGGGCGAGAAACAGACGCCGGCGAGTTCCGAGTCGGAGTGGGGGTTATCGGCCAGCGCGTATTGGCGCCCGGCCGGATCGATGCCGACCAGCCCACAGTGATCGCTGGTGTCCTCGCAGACGATCAGGTCTCCCCACGGCGCCATCGTGAGGTTGTCGCAGTGGCGCAGCAGGGAATCGGAGGCGGCCTGGGCGATCAGCGTCAGTGTGCCCGGCGCTTCGCTTTCTCTTGACGTTCCTTCGAACTCACCCGGCGCGTAGCTAAAGACCTGCCCGAGTCGGGCCGGACCGCCAATCGTGCAGGTGAATGCGAAGCGATCGCCGGCGGCGCAAAGGCCCTCGCCGCGCGCGAAGGTTGCGGCGCCGAGTACGGCTCCGCGCAGGCGCAGGTCGTTCTCGACAGGTTCAACATCGTCCAGGTCGATCCAGCGCGTTGGCATGGGCGTGTTCATCGGCACCTGTGGCTGCGATGACCAGTTGTGCGTCATGACGCTCGCATGGCCATCGATTGCCAGGGCCTGCAGTCGGCCGCCGGCGTGAAGATTGCCGCGAACGTCAGGAATGTAGCGGTAGAAGAGGCTGTAGTGTCGATCTTCGGTCATGTAGACGATGCCGGTACTTGCATCGACGGCACAGGCTTCGTGCTCGAACTTGCCCATTGCCCTGATTGGCTCTGCCGCGACCAGCCCCTTTGCGCTCGACGGCACTTCGAAAACATAGCCGTGCGGCTGATCGCGCCTGATGCTGTGGCCGTAGTCGATGCGGCTGCCGGGCACCTCAAAACACTCCTCGCAGCTCAGCCAGCTACCCCAGGGTGTTGGTCCGCCGGCGCAGTTGATCTCGGTGCCGGCGAGGCTCAGGTATTGCTTTTCCGTCTTGCCCGTCATCGGGTTGTAGATCGTGGTTGTCGTGCCGCCCAGTGCGGGCGTGCTGTCGCCACCCCGGTCGTACAGCAGGGCCTTTGTCGATTCAGGGAGCGCTTCGTAGCCATCGAGGTAAGGGCTGCCTTCGAACCAGTGCGAATTCATTTCGTGATTACAGATCAGAACAACACGGCCGTCCTCTCCCTCGAACGCCGCCATGCCATCGTGCGCAGCTGGCACGCGCAGACCGTCGCTCATGATATCGCCGGCCCGCGACACGGGCCGATAGCCGAAACCGGCCGGCAGATCGAGAATGCCGTTCGCATCGCTCTTCAGGCCGCCGAGCGCGCGCCCTTCGCCGAGGCAGGCCCCGGGTACGGCCGGCGCCAGGGCGGCGGCGGCAATACTCTGCATGAACCTGCGCCTGTTCGGCATGGTTTTTTTCTCGTTGAAAACCGACGAAACAGAATAACCTGTGAGTGTGACTTGCGGAAGGCATCGTCGCCATTTCCTCACACTGCGCTATACCAGCTGTGCAATAATCGCGCCATGCGCAGACGAACCAAGATAGTTGCAACCCTGGGGCCCGCCTCGGACGACCCGGGAACCCTGGTCAAGATGATCGAGGCCGGGATGACGGTTGCGCGCCTCAACTTCTCTCACGGCGACGCGGACGAACATCGCCGACGTGCGTCGTCGCTGCGCGAGGCTGCGAAAACCGCGGGCCGTGACGTCGGATTGCTGGGCGATCTGCAGGGACCCAAGATTCGCGTGCAGCGATTCCGGGATCACAGCGTGGCCCTCAGGGATGGCGCCGAGTTCTTTCTCGATAGTGCGCTCGGGAAGAGCGATGGCGACGCGCAGGGTGTCGGTGTTGCACTGGCCACCTTGCACCGAGATGTCAAGCCAGGCGACGTGCTGCTGCTCAACGACGGAATGATAACGATCAGAGTCGAGCGCATCGAAGGCACGCGTATTCACACGACCGTCATCCATGGCGGCATCCTGTCCGATCACAAGGGAATCAATTTGAAGGGCGGCGGCTTGTCGGCGCCGGCCCTGACCGATGTGGACAAGGACAACATCAGGCTGGCGGCCGAGTTACAGGCGGACTTCCTCGCCGTGTCTTTTGTACGCAGCGCCGCAGATGTACGCGAGGCCCGCAGACTGTTCGAAGAGGCGGGCGGTCACGGGTCAATTGTCGCAAAGATAGAGCGGGTGGAGGCGGTGCGGGATATCGATCCCATCATCGAGGCTTCCGACGTTATCATGGTCGCGCGCGGCGACCTTGGCGTCGAAATGGGTTATGCCGAACTCACCGGTATTCAGAAGAAGCTGATCCGCAAGACCCGGAAGGCACACAAGATCGTTATTACCGCGACTCAGATGATGGAGTCGATGATTCAGAACCCCATCCCGACACGCGCGGAGGTCTCGGACGTCGCCAACGCCGTTATCGATGGCACCGACGCGGTCATGCTGTCTGGCGAAACTGCCGTCGGCAAGTACCCGGTGGAGGCAATCAGCGCAATGGCGGAAGTCTGCGTCGGCGCCGAGAAATTCCCGGTCGTGTCGGGCATGACGACCCATCGCATGGCCGACCGTTTCGAGCGCGTCGATGAGGCGATCGCGATGGCGACGATGTACACCGCCAATCATATGGCAGTCAAAGCGATTATCGCGTTAACGGAGTCAGGTTCGACGGCGCGCTGGATGTCGCGAATTCGCTCCGATATACCCATCTACGCATTTACGCCGCATGAAACCACCAGCAGGCGCGTTGCCTTGTATCGTGGCGTTTACCCGATTTCCTTTGCGGTCAACGTCGATAATCCGCGTCGGCTGTACCAGGATATCTTCAATACCTTGCTTTACTACGAGCTTGTCGAGGTCGACGATCTGGTGATCTTCACGAAAGGCGATCTCGATGGCGTCGCCGGCAGTACCAATGCCATGAAAGTCATCAAAGTCAAAAGGGAAGAATGAGACGAATACTGCTTCGCCTCGTACTGGCAACGGGCCTGCTGGCCGCTGTCGCCGTGCTGGTCGTCGTTGTCGTTTTGCGTGCCAGCCTGCCTCAGCTCGATGGCGAGATTGCGCTGGAAGGCCTCGAGGCTCGTGTCAGTATCGATCGCGATGCCAACGGCATCCCGATCATCAGCGCCAGCAATCGCGCAGATCTTGCGTTCGCGACAGGATTCGCGCATGGCCAGGATCGCTTTTTCCAGATGGACACCATTCGCCGACAGGCGGCGGGCGAGCTGTCGGAGATCGTCGGCAGCGTCGCGATCGAAACGGACAAGCGCCATCGTTTCCACCGATTCCGGAGCCGGGCGCAGCAGGTGATCGCGCGAGCGAGCGAAGCCGACCTTGCTTTGCTCAACGCGTACGCGGATGGAGTCAACGCAGGTGTACGGTCGCTCAATGCCAGGCCGTTTGAATACCTCCTGATCGGCGCCGAGCCAGAGCCGTGGCTGGCTGAAGACTCGCTGCTGGTTGTCTACGCGATGTACATGCAGCTGAACGACGCGCGTGGCATCAAGGATGTGCGCCGCGGCCTGGCCCACCGTGTCCTTCCGGCCGAGGTGTACGACTGGATATATCCGCAGGGAACATCTTGGGATGCACCGCTAACGGGAGCGCCAAGAGCCGTCGCCGCCATTCCCGATGAGCGTGTCTATTCGATACGCGATGTGACGGACTCGGCGCCCCCGGCCATGGAGCAGGGTCGATACCCACTGCGTGGCAGCAACAACTGGGCGGTGTCGGGTGCACATACGTCGACAGGGCGGGCGATCGTTGCCAACGACATGCACCTGGGACTGAGTGCGCCGAACATCTACTACCGGGCGCGCCTGGTCATCGATGATGGCGATGGCGGCGACCGCGGCGAGGTTACCGGTGTCACCCTTCCCGGCGCGCCGTTCGTGATCGCGGGCAGCAATACGCGCGTGGCGTGGGGATTTACGAACAGCTATGGCGACTGGACGGACGTGGTTGTTCTGAAAGCCGGCTCCGCGGCTAACAGCTACCGGACACCGCAGGGCGATCTGGAATTCGTGGAATACCGCGAAACGATCCACGTAAAGGATGGCGATCCCGTGGAATACCGGATTCGCGAGACTATCTGGGGACCGGTGCTCGACGACATCGATTACCCGGACGGCGAGATTGCGGTGAGCTGGATTGCGCACAAGCCCGAGGGTGTAAACCTGCGTTTCATCGACCTCGAAAATGCGGTTTCGGTTACCCAGGCGCTGGATATTGCGAACACGATGTCGATGCCACCGCAAAACTTCGTCAGCGGCGATGCGGACGGCAATATCGGCTGGACAATCGCCGGCAGGATACCGCGAAAGGCCGGCTTCAATGCCATGCTGCCGGCCGACTGGAGCGATGTTCAGGGCTGGCAGGGTTGGCTGGACGCAGCCGAGTATCCCCGAATACTGAATCCCGACAGTGGTCGCATCTGGACCGCGAACGCACGCGTGGTCGACGAGGAAGCGCTGCAAAAAATCGGTGACGGCGGCTATGACCTGGGTGCGCGTGCGCGCCAGATTCGAGACGGGCTGTTTGCCGCCGAGACATTCGAGCCGAAGGACATGCTGGCGCTGCAGTACGATGATCGCGCGCTGTTTCTGACGCGCTGGCGCGAGCTGTTGCTGAATGTCCTGGATGAAACAGCCATCGCGGACGATACCGACCTCGCCGAGTATCGTCGCCTGGTCGCGGACTGGTTGCCGCGCGCGACGCCAGAGTCCGTCGGCTATCGCCTGGTTCGGGCTTTTCGCCTCGAGGTGGAGAAGCGGGTATTTCACGCACTGATGGCGCCGCTGCGCGAAGCCTACGGCGATGACGTGGTCCTGCGGCGCAGCAACCAGTTCGAAGGGCCGCTCTGGGCGCTGGTGACGACGCAGCCGAAACATATGTTGCCGAGCGATTACGGGACCTGGAACGAGCTGCTGGTCGCCGCGGTACGACAGAATATTGACTACTTCAGCGCGACTTTCGAAGGGCCGCTGGCGCAGAGAAACTGGGGTGAAATCAATACGGCGGCGATACGCCATCCGCTGAGTCGAAGCATCCCGCTGCTCGGCGATTTCCTGAACATGCCGGCGGATCCACTGAGCGGCGATCTCGATATGCCGAAAGCTCAGGGGCCGTCGTTCGGGGCCTCAGAGCATTTCTCGGTTGCGCCCGGTGACGAGGAAAACGGCATCCTCAACATGCCGACCGGACAGAGCGGCCATCCCTTGTCGCCGTTCTACAGCCGCGGCCACGAAGACTGGGTGCAGGGCGTCGCTAGCCCGTTCTTGCCCGGGGCGGCCGAGCACAAGCTGACGCTGATACCCACTGACGGGTAAGATGACAGGCCAGGTACAACACGGACAGGTAAATGGCAGATAACAGATTCACAGGCACGAGCACCTATATTGCAACCGACGACCTCACGATGGCTGTCAATGCGGCGGTTACCCTGCAGCGACCGATCCTCGTCAAGGGTGAGCCGGGCACCGGCAAAACCCAGCTCGCAATCGAAGTCGCCAGGTCGCTTGGTCGACCGCTCTACGAGTGGCACATAAAGTCGACGACCAAGGCTCAGCAGGGCTTATACGAGTACGACGCGGTAGCACGCCTGCGAGACTCGCAGCTCGGCGACGATCGCGTGCATGACATCGGCAATTACATCATGCGTGGCAAAGTCTGGGAGGCCTTCGAGTCCGAAGAGCAGCCGGTCCTGCTTATCGACGAAATCGACAAGGCCGACATAGAGTTTCCCAACGACCTGCTACGCGAGCTGGATCGCATGGAGTTTTATGTCTACGAAACGAAGAAGCTGGTGACGGCGCGACATCGGCCGATTATTGTCATTACCAGTAACAACGAGAAAGAATTGCCGGACGCGTTCCTGCGCCGTTGCTTCTTCCACTACATCAAGTTCCCGGACAAGGAGACGATGGCCGAAATCGTCGATGTTCATTTTCCGGACTTGAAAAAAGACCTGCTGCGTGAGGCGCTGGACGCGTTTTACAAGGTGCGTGATGTTCGAGGTCTGAAGAAAAAGCCGTCGACGTCCGAGCTGCTCGACTGGATCAAGCTACTGCTGGCCGAGGATATTCCGCCGGAAGTTCTGCGCGGTACGGACTCTCGCAGCGCCATTCCGCCATTGTATGGCGCGCTCCTGAAGAACGAGCAGGACGTACACCTCTTCGAGCAACTGGTCTTCCTCGACCGCCGCAGCAACCCGCAGTAAGCACCGTGCTGATACCGTTCTTTTACATGCTTCGCGAAGGCGGCATGAAGACATCGATTACCGAGCTCCTGACCCTGCTCGAGGCGATGAAGCGCGGCCTTGCCGGACAGAGCGTCGATGACTTCTACTACCTTGCACGCGCCAGCCTCGTAAAGGACGAAGCGCACCTGGATCGTTTCGACCGAATCTTCGGTGCCTACTTCAAGGGCGTGGAAGATACGCTCGCTGACCTGATGCAGGACATTCCGGAGGACTGGCTGCGCCGCCAGGCGGAGTTGTTCCTGTCCGAAGAAGAGCGCAAGCACATCGAAGCACTGGGTGGTTTCGATGCGCTGATGAAAGCGTTGCAGGAGCGCCTCGGCGAGCAGGATGAGCGGCACGAAGGCGGCAACCGATGGATCGGTACCGCGGGAACCTCACCGTTCGGCGCCTATGGCTACAACCCGGAGGGGGTGCGCATGGGCCAGCAGGAGTCGCGCAATCGCAGTGCGGTCAAGGTCTGGGACAAGCGCGACTACAGGAACCTGGACGATTCCATCGAGCTCGGGACGCGCAACATCAAGGTTGCGCTGCGTCGCCTGAGGAAGTTTGCCCGGGAGGGTGCCGCCGACCAGCTGGATCTCGAAGACACCATCGATAAGACAGCGCGGAACGCCGGTTTGCTCGATATCCGTATGGTCCCCGAGCGACACAACGCGGTAAAGGTGCTGCTGTGTCTTGATATCGGCGGCTCGATGGACGATCACGTGCGCATCTGCGAAGAAATGTTCTCGGCCGCGCGCAGCGAATTCAAGCATCTGGAATACTTCTATTTCCACAATTTCATCTACGAAAGTCTGTGGAAAGACAATCGACGCCGGCATGCCGAAAAGACGCCGACGCTGGACATAGCACACAAGTACGGTTCCGACTACAAGCTGATATTCGTCGGCGACGCGACCATGAGTCCCTATGAAATCGTTTATGCGGGAGGCAGCGTCGAGCACTGGAACGAAGAGCCGGGCGCTGTCTGGATAAAGCGCTTGCTAAATACCTATCCCAAGGCAGTGTGGCTGAATCCGGAGCCGAAACAGCGCTGGGACTACACGCCCTCTACGAAGCTCGTGCGCGAGCTTATGGATGACCGCATGTATCCTCTGACGATCAGTGGACTCGACGACGCCATCAAGGCACTGCACTAGGGAGCCTCCGCACGAGCAATTCTAGTCGTCGGCTGCTGCGCTCATCGGGGTCGCGCTAAGCACTTTCAGATCGGCGATCACCACGTCGGAGTGCTCGCCCGGCTTTACCGCATCATAGTGCTTGGCGATGTTTCCGTCGGGATCGATCACAAATGTCTGTCGCTTGGCGACCGTCATACCCAGCATGCGAGTCTTGACACCGTAGGAATCCGACGTGCGGCCGTCGATATCGGAAAGCAATGCAAACGGCAGGGAATGATTATCGGCAAACGCTTTGTGCGAATCGACGTCGTCGAGGCTGACGCCGAGAACCTGCGCATTCAGGTCCCGAAATGCAAAAATGTTGTCGCGGAATTCACAGGCCTGGGTCGTGCACCCCGGCGTTTCATCCTTCGGGTAAAAGTAGAGTACGACCCACTGACCGCGATAGTCTTCCAGTGAGTGAAGCTGGCCGGTCTGGTCGGGTAGCTCGAATTCCGGTGCCGCGGCGCCCACCAATGGCTGCTCGTTCGCCGATCCGGCGGGTGCGATAGCGATGGCAAGACCCCCGACGGCCGCCGCGAAAATCGCTATAACTGCGCGTTTCACAATAGAAAATCCTGAATTCCAATAATGAGCCGCAAGTCTTGGTTGCGACGTGGCCACTATAATACCCTGTATCCTCATCCGCGCGAAATTACGCGCATTGGTATCTGTATCGGGACGATGAAGCAGTCCGAAGACCGTATCAGGACAGGTTTGGTATTGCCGGGCGGTGGCGCACGAGGGGCGTTTCAGGTCGGCGTACTCAAGGCCGTAGCGGAACTGCTGCCGCGCGGCGCCAGCAATCCCTTTCCGGTGATCAGCGGAACCTCGGCTGGTGCCGTCAATTCAGTGGTCCTGGCGTCCAGGGCGCAGAATCTGCGATCGGCAGTCGCCGAACTCGAGCAGGTCTGGGGGCATTTTCGCTGCCACCATGTCTACAAGACGGACAACCTGACCATGTTGAAGAGCAGCCTGCACTGGCTGCTGTCTATCGTTCTTGGCGGCCTGCTGGTTGGCGCACCGAAGTCGCTGCTCGACAATGCGCCGTTGCGCGAGCTGCTGAGTCGCAACGTTCGCTTTCCACGCATTAAGGATACCATCGAGGCAGGGCACCTTCACGCGGTGGCCGTCACGGCCGCGGGCTACGGCTCGGCGCGTTCAACTTCGTTCTTCGAGGCGATCGAGGAGCAAAGCAGCTGGGAGCGGACGCGACGACTTGGCCTGCGCAGCGAATTGAGCCTCGATCACGTCATGGCCAGCATTGCCGTGCCGATGGTTTTTCCGCCGGTGCGGATCCGCAACGACTATTTCGGTGACGGCGCCATGCGCCAGGCAACGCCTTTGAGTCCAGCCGTGCACCTGGGCGCAGACAGAATACTGGTCATCGGAATTCGCGACGAAACGGGCGACCCCACGCCCGATTCCGCGCCCGAGTTGCCGAGCTTCGCTCAAATTGCCGGATACATGCTCGACACGCTGTTCATGGACGGTCTGTACTCGGACCTGGAGCGAATTACGCGAATCAATCAGCTGCTCGATTCGATCACGACCGGCAATGCGCCGGGCGCGGCGGCGAACATGCGGGCGATCGATACCATGTTGATTGTCCCGAGCCAGGATCTACGCCAACTGGCCTACCGGCATCGCAAGGAACTGCCGCTTGCCATTCGCGCCCTGTTACGCGGTGTCGGTGGCAGGAGCCCGGGTGAGAATCGCCTGCTGAGCTTCCTGCTGTTCGAAAAAGCCTATACGCGTGAGCTGATCAAGCTCGGTTATCACGACGCCATGCAGGTGAAAGATGAGCTCAGGGATTTTGTGACAGGCGCTCCGGTACCGAGGTTGTTCGCCCCTGCGTGGATCAAACGAGACCTCAGCGCGTTCGGCACGGAAATGTAGCGGCGCAGGCCGTTAAAGCAGAAATACCGCACCAAGACCCAGGAACGCCATGTAGCCGACCACGTCCGTGACGGTCGTCAGGACCACACCACCTGCCAGCGCCGGATCGACGCGCAGTCGCCGCAGGATAAGCGGAATGCTGTAGCCGGCGACCGCGGCGATAACCAGGTTTATGATCATTGCGGCGCCGATGATCGCGCCGATGCGCCAGTCGCCGAACCAGAAAAAGGTAACGGCCGCGACCACGACGGCCCAGCCGCAACCATTCAGGACGCCGACAGCGACTTCCTTGCGCAGGATACGCCGCGCGTTGCCGCGGTTGATCTGTCCCAACGCGATGGCACGAGTAATGATCGTCAGCGACTGGCTGCCTGCGACGCCACCCATGCTGGGAACGACGGGCATCAGCACTGCGAGCAATACGATCTTGTCGATGGTGGTTTGAAACAGGTCGACAACCGCGGCGGCCAGGAACGCGGTGCCCAGGTTTACGCCCAACCACAGCGCCCGACGAGTCGCGCTTTTCACCACTGGCGCGAACATGTCGTCCTCTTCTCCGAGACCCGCGGCGCTCATCAAGGAGTGTTCGGCTTCGTCCCGTATGACGTCGACGACGTCGTCAACGGTGATGCGCCCCAGCACGCGGAAGTTGTCGTCCACGACCGGCGCCGACAACAGGTCGCGATTCTCGAATTCCCAGACGACCTGCGCCGAGGGTGTGTTTGCGGGAATCGGCGTGACGTCCGTGGACATGACGTTCGCCACCATTTCGTCAGGGTCGCGCGTGAGCAAGCGGGACAGGTACAGAGAGCCGATATAGCTGTTATCGCGACTGACGACGAAGATCGAGTCAGTGCCGTCCGACATTTGACCGACGGCCCGCAGGTAGCGGGAGACCACTTCGAGAGTGACATCGGGACGTACCGTCACGATGTCGACGTTCATCAATCCGCCGGCGCTTTCCTCGTCATAAGCAAGCACCTGCTTGAGACGTTCATGATCCTGCTTGTCTAGGGATTGCAGGACTTCCCGGGTGACGGCTTCCGGGAGATCGGCCAGCAGGTCGGCAAGATCGTCGACTTGCATGCCGTCCGCGGCGGCTACAAGTTCTTCGGTTGCCATGCCTTCGATGAGGCCATCGCGCACGTCTTCGGCAAGTTCGACAAGAACGTCGCCACCGATGTCGGAATCAACGATCTCCCAGAGCATTGCGCGCTCTTTGAGCGGCACTGACTCCAGCAAGCGCGCAACTTCGGACGGATACAGGCTGTTGACCATGGTCCTGGCCGAGCGCATTCGGCCGCTATTCAGACGCTCCTGCAGCAGCTCGAGGTTGGCTTCTATTGTCTCTCTTGCATCCATGCCGGCGGAGTCCAGTGGCTTTTCGGGTTGGTTTGTCGAAAATCAGCACGATCTGCGCGCCTTGTAGCACGGCGCGTCGCGCTGAGGCGGATTCTGCATTGCCAAGCGGTACAACGGCGTTACTGGCGGCGCGGATCGTGGCCTTTGACAGGGTCCGGAAGCATGGTTCGCCGTGCCTTATACCTCGACAATACGGGAATATTACCTGCTGAACCCGCCGACCGGTTAGTGTTTCCGCAAGCTCAGACCCCGGTGAATCGGGCAGACCGGACACCCGCCGCTCATTTCGGCGCGCGACGATTTATTGTAAGGCTATTGTGCCGAATGAGCACCGGATCGTGAATCTTCTTCAATGCAGCGCCAATCCTTTCGGTCATGCACACGGAACGATGCTGGCCGCCCGTGCAGCCGATGCCGACGGTCAGGTAACCGCGATGCGATTCCCTGTAATGCGGTATCCATCGTTCCAGGAATCCAACGATGTCTTCGTACATCCTGGTAAAGGCAGGCTGCTCGTTCAGGAAGTCAACGACTTCGTCATCGAGCCCGGTCAGGCCTCGAAGCTTTATGGTCCAGTAAGGGTTCGGCAAACTGCGCAAATCGAACACGAAGTCGGCATCCGCCGGGATGCCATACTTGAAGCCAAAAGATTGAATCAAGACTGACAAGGTTTCCGATTGTCGCCGATCGACGCGTCCCCGAATAATGTCCGCAAGCTCGTAGATACTGATCAGGGATGTGTCAATGACCAGGTCGGCGCAATTGTGTATTTCGGCAAGAATTTCGCGTTCCGACTCGATGGCGCTATGAAGTTCACCGCCATGTTCTGCGAGTGGATGCCGGCGCCTCGATTCACTGTATCGCTGCAACAGTATTTCATCGCTGGCGCGCAGGAAGATGATCTCCGATTGCACGTTCTGTTCGCGCAGCTCGCGCAGGAGTTCCGGCAATGACTGCAGATCCTCGATACGTGCGCGAGCGTCGACGCCAACCGCCAGCAAGCGCGTCGACTCCTTTCTTTGCGAACGAACCTCGTCCACCGCCGATTTCAGGAGGGTCGCCGGAAGATTGTCGATGCAATAGTAGCCGAGGTCTTCCAGGACGTGGAGCGCGACAGTCTTTCCCGACCCGGAGAGGCCGCTAACAATAATCAGGCGAAGTTCGTTCGACATGGCTCGTCGGGCGCCGAAATCGCTGCGCCGTCGATCAGTGCCTTGTAAAGCTCGCTGCTGCTGTTGATCCCCCGCAGACGCGCGCGCAGGCCTTCATCGGCGAGTACTCTTGTAACCAGCTGAATGTCGGCGTGATGTGATTCGTTCATTTCCTCGGGGAGGATCATGCCAAAGACAAGGTCCACCGGTTCGCCGTCGGCTGCGTCGAAGTCCACGGGCTCTGAGAGCTTCATCAGTGCGGCGCTGCTGGCATCGATGCCGCCGACGCGGCAGTGGGGGAACGCCGCGCCCTTGTCCAGGCCGGTGCAGCCCAGCCGCTCTCGTTCAATCAGTTTCTCGAATATGGTTTCGCTGGCAATATCGACAATTGAACGGACCAGTAGCTCACTCAAAATTTCGAGACAGTGCTTCTTGCTGCGCGCCGTGGCATTGCAGAGGACGCCGTCCGGCTTGATGATCTGTTCAAGCGCCATAGAGCGATGGCCGGGTCTTGCAACCTCTGCAATAGGGTCGCTGTCGGGCGCGGGTCCGGATTCAGGCGTATCTGGACTTTTGGCTGTCTTTCGCATGATGGTCAACGAGCTTTTCCTTGTACTTGCGCACACGCCGTTCGAGCTTGTCAACGAGTCCGTCGATCGCAGCGTACATGTCTTCCTCAGTATGTTCGCAGTGAATCGAGCCGCCGTTTACTTTCGCGGTTGCTTCCGCCTTGTGACGCAGCTTTTCCACAGTCAGGATACATTGGACGTCAGACACGAGGTCAAAGTGTCGTGCAATTTTCTCGATCTTCGTATGCACGTATTCTCTCAGCGATTCGGTAACTTCGACATGGTGGCCTGAAACATTCAATTGCATAGTGGTCTCCCGTACATGTTGTAATTCTGACTGGTCTGAGCCAGAGCGCTAATGTCCTGCAGTCTGTAAAGGCAGTTTCTTCGTCCTCCGGCGCAGGTCCATTGTTGCTCCTTGAGCTACCGCGTCTCTCGACTCCTGCGATCGCTCGAGGACGGAATATTCATGGCCTCACGGTACTTCGCGACCGTCCGTCTGGCAACCGAAATTCCATCCTCTTTCAGTAAGCTGGTGATCTTGCTATCGCTAAGCGGCTTCCTCGGGTTCTCGGCGCCGATCAGTTTTCGAATTTTCGCGCGAACCGAGGTAGAAGACTGGTCTTCGCCTGTCGCCGAGGCCAGGTGGCTCGAGAAAAAGTACTTGAACTCGAAGACACCGCGCGGCGTATGCATATACTTGTTGGTGGTTACGCGCGAGATGGTTGACTCGTGCATGCCGATCTCCTCGGCGATGTCGCGAAGTACCATCGGCTTCATCGCTTCGTCGCCATGCTCCAGGAATTCCGTCTGGCGAGCAACGATGCTGGTCGCGACTTTGAGCAGCGTTTCGTTTCGTATTTCGAGGCTCCGGATCAGCCAGCGGGCTTCCTGCAGCTGTGACTTGAGAACCGCATGCTCGCCGCTGCCCCTCAGCAGCTTCGCGTATTGCTGATTTACCGATAGCCGCGGCACACCGGTCGGGCTGATCTCGACTTGCCAGCGATTGTCTATCTTTCGAACGAATACGTCTGGGATGACGTATTCGGCGGACGGCGGGCTGACGGCCAGTCCCGGCTTGGGATTGCATCCTCGTACCAGTGCGAGTGCCTCGTGCAGGTCCTCTTCGGAGCTTCTCAGGCTGCGTCGAAGTTCGCCGTAGTCGCGACTGGCTAACAGGTCCAGGTGATCCGTCGCAATGCTGATTGCAAGCTGCAGACCGGGTGTGCTCCATTGGAGCTGGCTGAGTTGCAGTACCAGGCACTCGGAAATCGACCTGGCGCCGACGCCGACCGGATCCAGACGCTGGATCTTGGTCAGCGTTCTCTCGATTTCGGATTCGGTAACTGCGGACTCTTTGTCGAGGCTCTCGGAGATCTCTTCGAGGTTGATCGTCAGGTAGCCGTCGTCATTGATGGAATCGATAATCGCCTCGCCGATAATCACCTCGCGGGGCGTGAAATGCTCCATCTCCAGCTGCCACAAGAGGTGTTCGCGCAACGTTTGTCCCGATTCGTCGGCGAAGTCGCTGACCGGGCGGCCTTCACCATTCCAGCCGCCGTCCTGCGTCCGCTCTGCGGCCCGCGTCTGCCACATGTCCTCGGATTTCAAGGTCTCGATTTCCGCCGTGGATTCGGCGTTCGTTTGCGGGACGTCGGGCAGGTCCTCCATCTCGAGCATGATGTTTTCTTCCAGCGCTTCCTGGATCTCGGCGTTCAAGTCGAGGACCGGCAGCTGCAAGAGTCGAATCGCCTGCTGCAATTGCGGCGTCATCGTCAGGGACTGACCAAGTTTTAGCTGAAGCGTTGGTTTCAACATAGGCAAATGTGCTCTATCGACGAATTTCAGAGACCTTAAGGTTCTTTGAATTCTGCCTCAGAGTTTGAACTCCTGTCCGAGATACACTTCTCGTACGTGTTGATTTTCTATGATGTCCTGCGGTGATCCCTCGGCAATCAATATGCCATCACTGAGTATATAGGCATGACCGCAGATTCCGAGCGTTTCGCGGACATTATGGTCAGTTATGAGTACACCGATGTCCCGTTCACAGAGATGCCGAATTATACGTTGAATATCGAGCACCGAAATCGGGTCGACGCCCGCAAACGGCTCATCGAGGAGCACGAACAGGGGATTCGCCGCGAGCGCCCGGGCAATCTCGACCCGGCGCCGTTCGCCGCCTGACAGGCTGATGCCCAGGTTGCTGCGAACATGGCCCACGTGAAGTTCGTCGAGCAGGTTCTCCAGCTCCTGCTCACGGCCGGCCCGATCCAGGTCATCACGAGTCTCAAGGATGGCCAGGATGTTCTGCTCAACCGTCAGCTTGCGGAAAATAGAGGCTTCCTGCGGGAGGTAGCCCAGCCCCAGCTTGGCGCGCTTGTGCATCGGCTGGGTCGTCAGATCCTTGCCGTCGAGAAGGATTTTGCCGCTGTCCGCCGCGATAAGGCCGACGATCATGTAGAAAGCCGTCGTCTTTCCCGCACCGTTTGGTCCGAGCAAACCGACAACTTCGCCGCTCTTGATCTCGATCGAAATATTCTTGACGACTTTGCGGAGCTTGTAGCTCTTGGAAATATCCTGAACGCTTAGAATGCTCATGGACCGTCGTCTTCAGCCTCCGCATTCGTGTCATCGTCGGCGACGTCGGGTCGGGCCTTGTCCCCATTGCTGGGCGTGTAGATGATGCGCACCCTGTCGTCTTCGCTGCCGGAAGAATCCGCGTTGATGCGTTGCTCGGTGATGTTGTAGACCAGGAAATTCGAGGAAATCTGGTTGCCGCCCTCGTTGATCATCGCCTGTTCCGAGAATTCTATGATGCCCGCATCGACATCATAGGAGAGTTTGCCGGCTTCCGCGTAGGTGACTACATCGGATCCCTGGCGTCTGAGCTCGAATGTGGCCGGCGATCCGGTGACAATTGCTTTTCTCAAGGCGTATTGGACAAATGTAAGCTGCGCCGTGTCGCACTCGATACGGCCGTTTTCGATGTCGATCTTTACGTTGCCTTTGAAATGCCAGAAGCCACTTTCACCCTCGGTGTTCGTGGCGCGGCCCTCGTCGGCCTCGATGCCAATGCGTCCCTGCGACAGGCGAAGGCCGGTAAAGACGATCATTGACGTCTTGCCATCGAACGAAGTCGACTCCGCGTCGATATCCCATGGCAGCCGCAGGTCGAGATCGGCCACCTGTGCGGCAGCGGAAGAGGGGAGAAAACCCAGGATGCAGAGAGCGAGCAAGGGAAACAGAAACGTTGCCGGGGTCATCATTCAGGGTGCAATCTTGCCGCGAACATTGGATTTGAGTTCGATTCTGTCATCGTTCAAGGATGCTAGCATGCCCGTCGCTGTAAGGCTGCGCGCACCAATACGTATTTGTACGCGCAGGTCGGTTTCGGCGAGAAACCGTTCCGGGTCGAGTTCAAGATACTGCGTGCGGATTTCCGTCTCATTTTCCGGCGTCGTGCCGTTGCTGGTAGCCCGCACATGGCCCCGCAAGACGATCCGGGGACTGCTGTCACGCAGCGTGGCGGCATCGGCGTTGACCGTCCAGGGGATATCGCTTTCCGGCGAGTAGCGAATACGTACGTCCGTGAATTCAATGCTCTTGTCCGCTTGCTGCTCGGCATGGTCCGCTTCGATTTCATAGAGCAGGTTGCCCTTCTCGCCCGTACCGAGGATGCGAGCGGACTTCAGATAGTAGCCACGATGGGCGGGTTCATAGGGCACGTCGGCGGCCGTCTCGGACTGGCCCTGGCGTGCCAGATACCAGCTGCCGAGAGCAGCGGCCGTTAGCGCGGCCATCAGTGTGACCTGGCGGGGACTGATCAAGGGGTATCGCCTCGCGCGGACAGCAACAGCTCACAAACCTCCCGGACCGCCCCGGTGCCGCCAGACGCCGAGGTCGTGATATCGCATCGACTCCGCACGGCCTCGACTGCGTTGGCGACCGCGATTGAGACCCCGACATGGTCCAGCAGCGGCAGGTCGGGAATGTCGTCACCCACATAGGCGCATTCGAGAGCCGTGATGCCAAGGGTCTCAATGATGTTATCGAGGGCTGCAATCTTGTCTTTGCAGCCCTGCACGACGTGTTGCACCTTGAGCTCGGCCATGCGGCGTTCGACCGCGCCCGAGCTCCTGCCGCTAATCACGGCAACGGCGATGCCGGCACGGAGCAGCTGACGTATGCCGAATCCATCCTGGGTATGAAAGGCTTTGCTTTCCACGCCCTTATCGGACAAGTAGAAACGGCCATCGGTAAAGACGCCGTCGACATCGAATGCGGCCAATCGAATGCCGGCGAGTTTCACATCGCTGCTGCTCACATCAGGCCTTCGCGGAACAGGTCATGAATATTCAGGGCGCCGATCAAAGCGCCATTGTCGTCCGCGACCAGCAGCGAGGTGATCTTGTTCTCCTCGAGCAGGCGCAACGCCTCGGCCGCAAGTACGTCGGCCGACGTCGTCTTGCAGCCGGTATGCATAACGTCACGAATCAGCGTTGTGCGAACATCCGCGCCGGCGTCCAGCGTGCGTCGCAGGTCGCCATCGGTATAGATACCGAGAATCGCATTCCGGGCGTCCACAATTGCCGTCATACCGAGGCCCTTGTCGGTCATCTCGAACAGGGCGTCCCGCAAAGTCACATCCGCGCTAACGGCGGGCACCCGATCGCCGGTGCGCATTACGTCAGAGACTCGCAGGAGCAGGCGTTTGCCCAGGTTGCCGCTGGGGTGTGAACGGGCGAAGTCTTCCGCGGTAAAGCCGCGTTTTTTCAGCAGCGCAACGGCAAGGGCGTCGCCCATCGCGAGGGTCGCTGTCGTACTTGCGGTCGGCGCCAGGTTCAGCGGGCAGGCCTCTTCGGAGACGCTGACGTCCAGGTGTACGTCGGCGGCTTTCGCCATCGTGGAATTCGGGTTGCCGGTGATGGAAAGTAGCTTGGCGCCCAGGCGCTTGACAACAGGCAGGATGGTAATGACTTCCGCAGTTTCGCCGGAGTAGGAAACCGCAAGCAGCAGATCGTGCTTCGTGATCATGCCGACGTCACCATGGCTGGCCTCCGCCGGGTGCATGAAAAACGCCGGCGTTCCCGTCGAGGCCAGCGTCGCCGCGATCTTTTTGCTCACATGGCCGGACTTTCCCATACCCGTAACAACGACACGGCCCTGCACAGCCATGCACAGCTCGCAGGCAGCGACGAAGTCATCACCGAGGCGCGTCTTCAGATGGTCGACCGCGCGCGCCTCGATTTCCAGAACTTCCGTTGCAAGTTCGAGCAATTGCTTGTCTGTCAGCGTGTCCGGCAAGTCTGGTCCTCAGTGATTCGACCGGGAATTGCGACTCAGAAAATAGGCTGGGATCGCGGCTTGCCACATTCTATATGTTTTGCACGATGACGTATGAGTCGTAGGCAATAAAAGCGGCCAGCAGGGCCGCGCCTTCGAGCCGTGACAACTCGGAGCGCTCGTCGTAATCGTAGGTCATCGCGAACAGCACGAGCGTAAAAGCCACCATGACGAAAATGTGCAGGGACAGCACGGTGGGCGGCAGTGCCGAAGGTTCGATCGTCGCAGCGATGCCTATGACGGCGAGCAGATTGAAAATATTCGAACCGACGATATTGCCTATCGCCAGGCCGTACTCGCCCTTGAGGGCGCTGGCAAGCGACACGGCGAGTTCCGGCAGGCTGGTGCCCAGGGCTACCAGCAGGATACCGATGACAACTTCGCTGACGCCGAGTTCGGTTGCGATGCCGATAGCGCCGTTGACCAGGAGTTCGGCGCCGATCAGCAGCGTGCCGAGGCCGACCACCAGCCAGATGATGGCCATCGACATCCGTACGTCGGTCGGTATTTCGGCCTCGAAATCGCGGGAGATCGGGTCATTCGCCGCCGATCGCGTCCCCAGGCGTACCAGCCAGACCATGACGATGACGAGGCCCGTCAGCATGACTATGCCGTCCATGCGGCTCAGATAAGTATCGAGGAACAGGGACACCGTGAGCAGCGAGACCGCGAGCAGCGCGGGCATCTCGCGACGCAGCGTGGCGGACTCGATTTCGATCGGCCGGACCATTGCCGTAATACCGAGCACCAGGCCGATATTGACGATGTTCGAGCCGATGGCATTGCCGATGGCGAGGCCCGGCTGTTTCTCGATTGCAGCGACGACCGAAACCAGTATTTCGGGGGCCGAGGTGGCGAAGGCGACGACGGTCAGTCCGATCAGTAGCGGTGCAATGCCGAGGTTTCGGGCGGCGGCGGCGGCGCCGTGAACGAATCGATCCGCGCCCCACATCAGGAGGGCGAGGCCGGCAATAAGCAGGAGAATATTGACTAGCATAGCCTGTCGCGTTAATTGAGGTGGTCGATGTCAGGCACCTTGCGCCGAAGTGCGTTCGACCGCTTCCGGCCGGCCATGATACACAATCATTGTCTGGCGTTGGGAAGCGGTTGATTTTGTGGGTACACTGCGTCTCCTTGAGTATTATGCGCGAAAGCACGGCACCATGGATCCCAAAGAAATCACACAATTGATAGCGGGCGGTTTCGCCGAGGCGACGGTCAAGGTCATCAGCGACGACAATACCCATTTCCAGGCGCTGGTCGTAGCTGCCGAGTTCGAGGGCAAGCGTCCGCTGGCCAGGCACCAGCTCGTATACAAGTGCCTCGGCGAGCTGGTCGGTAACGAGATTCACGCCCTGTCCATTACGGCACTGACACCGGACGAATGGCGCGAGCGCGCCGACGCCGGTTAGCGGCCCATTGCCTTGGACAAGTTACTGATAAAGGGCGGTATCGCGCTGTCCGGCAACGTCCGGATCTCCGGCGCAAAGAACGCAGCCTTGCCGATACTCGCCGGTACGCTGCTCGCGTCTGAGCCGGTGATGATTGGCAACGTACCGCATCTGAAGGACGTCACGACGATGTTGTCGCTGCTGCAAATGATGGGCGTCAGGGCCACCGTCGACGACCGGCAGGGCGTCGAGATCGACGCAAGCGACGTCCACAGGCGCGAGGCACCCTACGAACTGGTCAAGACGATGCGCGCATCGATTCTCGTTCTTGGCCCGCTATTGGCTCGCTTTGGCGAGGCCGATGTTTCCTTGCCCGGCGGCTGCGCAATTGGTGCTCGCCCGGTCAACCTGCACGTTGCCGGGCTGCAGGCAATGGGTGCCGAGGTGATCGTCGAGGACGGCTTTATCAAGGCGCGCGCGGAACGCCTGAAAGGTGCGCACATCGTATTCGATACGGTGACCGTCACGGGCACCGAGAACCTGCTAATGGCGGCCGTACTCGCCGAGGGCAAGACCGTGCTCGAAAACGCAGCGCGCGAACCCGAGGTGACGGATCTTGCCCGTTTCCTCGTTGGCATGGGGGCCCGTATCGACGGCATCGGTAGCAGCACGCTGTCCGTTCAGGGTGTCGAGCGCCTCGGCGGTACCCGCTACTCGGTGTTGCCGGACCGAATTGAAACCGGCACCTACCTGGTTGCGGCGGCTATGACCGGCGGACGTGTTCGCGCCCTCAACACGGCCCCCGATACGCTTGAGGCCGTCCTCATCAAGCTCGCGGAGGCGGGCGCCATCATCGAAACCGGTGACGACTGGATCGAAATCGATATGCAGGGGCGGCGGCCGGAATCTGTGGATATCCGTACCGCACCCTATCCCGCGTTTCCCACGGACATGCAGGCGCAATTCTGCGCCATGAACGCAATAGCGGAGGGCGTTGGCACGATCAGTGAGACGATTTTCGAGAACCGCTTCCAGCATGTGCTCGAACTGCAGCGCATGGGGGCGGACATACGACTGGAGGGGCACACGGCCATTATTCACGGAGTCCCCCGGCTCACCGCCGCCCCGGTAATGGCGACGGATCTGCGCGCCTCGGCCGGACTTGTCCTTGCCGGACTGGCTGCCAGCGGCGAGACACTGGTCGACCGCATCTACCACGTGGACCGCGGTTACGAGCGTATCGAAGAAAAGCTGGGGCAGCTCGGGGCCGCTATTCGGCGCGTCGCCTGAGCGACCGGTCAGCGCGGATCTTCCGGGCGCTCGCCGGCGGTCACCGTTGTCGTGAAACGCTCTCCGTCCCGAATGCCGGAAATTTCGACGGTATCCCCCGGTGCGGAGCTGGCTGAAATCAACAGCGCCTGTCGCTGCGAAATGACCGGCTCGCCGTTCATCGTCAGGATCACGTCGCCACGCTTCAGGTTTGCGGCGGCGGCGGGCTCGTCCTCGTAAACCTCGACGACCAGAATGCCCGCATCGCTTTCGATGCCCCGGGCCGATCGCTCAGCCTTTGTCATGTCATCCAGGACGAGGCCCATATAGCCGCGAATAACACGACCGTTTTGCTTGATCTGCTCAACGACCCCGCGCACGAGATCGACCGGGATGGCAAAGCCAATGCCCTCGGTCCCAGGATCCTGGGCCAGCACGGCCGTGTTGATGCCCACCAGTTCGCCTCGGCTGTTGACCAGGGCGCCGCCGGAATTGCCTGCGTTTATGGCGGCATCGGTCTGGATGAAGTTCTCGAAAGTCACCAGGTTCAGCAGGCCCCGCCCGGTTGCGCTGACGATTCCCTGGGTGACGGAGGTTGTCAGGCCATAGGGATTCCCGATCGCCAGCACGACATCGCCTATTCTCAGCTGGGCCGAATTGCCCAGCTGTATGGCAGGCAATGGCCCGAGCTCGACTCGCAGAAGGGCGAGATCGGTTTCGGCATCGACACCGATGGTCTCCGGCTCTGCGAGGCGGCCGTCGGCCAGCTGCACGCGAATCTCCGTGGCGTCCGCGATAACGTGATAATTGGTGACCAGAAACCCCTCGGGATCGATAATTACGGCGGAGGCGAAGCTCGTGTCCACGCGAAATCGTGTCCTGGCGTCGGGTGTGTCGCTGTCCTGCACGAGCCGCTTCGTGTAGATGTTGGCGACCGAGCCGGCGCTGCGGTCGACGGCCTCTGCGTAGCTCGCGGGTGCCGGGGCGGCATCCCGAAATCCCGGCATCAGGTCCGGCCGTACGAGAACGACAAGGAACGCGACAGCGAGCCCCACCACAATCGACTGCAACAGAAAGACGAGAACCGATTTCATGCGAATTCGTGAATCAGGATACCGGAAGGCCCCCGTGAGGCGATTTTGCCGTCCACGGGTCCATCGGCGAGGCGCGAGCCGCGCGGAATTCTGATATTGGTTCTAGCACCTAGCCAACTTCGATACGCCCCGTGTATAATGTGCCGTGGTTCCGCACCCAAGTTCCCGGAGAAACCGTCATCCTGACCGCAAACCGGGCTTGCTGCAAATCTACCAGCTTCGAAACAAAGCAAAAAATCGCTGTTAAGGCGGCCGCCTGGAAGGCGGCGTATAGGAGTGCCTGATGACTGAAGACGACCTTGATCGCAATAGGCGTCATTTCCTGACCGTCGCAACCCTGGTGACCGGCGCCGCCGGCGCCGGCATGGTTGCAATTCCTTTTCTTTCGTCGCTGAAGCCGAGTGCGCGGGCCCAGGCTCTGGGTGCTCCGGTGGAGGTTCCGCTGGCGTCGATGGCCCCCGGCGAGATGGTTCGTGTCCTGTGGCGGGGCCGCCTCGTATTCGTGCTGCGTCGCACCGAAACGATGCTGGAGAACCTGCCGCTGGTCGTTGGCGAGCTGCGCGACCCGGATTCGGACGTTCTGACCCAGCAGCCGGACTACGCGAAGAATGCCACGCGCTCCATCAAACCGGAGTACCTGGTCGTGGAAGGGTCCTGCACACACCTCGGCTGCGCGCCGCTGCAGGACTTCGATGTCCGCCCGGCGGAAGGCTGGGAAGGCGGCTTCTTCTGCCCCTGCCACGGTTCGAAATTCGACCTGGCGGGACGCGTTTTCAAAGGCGTACCGGCGCCCACCAACCTGCGGGTGCCGCCGCACCGATTTGTCAGGGATGACCTGATATTGATCGGCCAGGATACGGGAGCCGCATAATGGCAAAAATCGAAGCAGAGGTTGGCAAACCGCAGGGCGGTTTCATCAAGTGGATCGACGACCGTTTTCCGATGACGTCGACACTGAAATACCACGTTACCGAGTACTACGCCTCAAAGAACTTTAACTGGTGGTACATCTTCGGTGTACTCGCGTTCGTCGTGTTGGCAATCCAGTTGCTGACGGGAATCTTTCTTACGATGAACTACAAGCCCGCGGCCGCAGACGCGTTTGCCTCGGTCGAGTACATCATGCGGGATGTGGAATGGGGCTGGTTGATCCGTTACATGCATTCGACCGGCGCATCCTTCTTTTTCATCGTCGTTTACCTGCACATGTATCGTGCCATGCTCTATGGTTCCTACAAGAAACCACGCGAGCTCATCTGGCTGATCGGCATGATGATTTTCTTCGTGCTCATGGCCGAGGGATTCGCTGGCTACCTGCTGCCCTGGGGTCAGATGTCCTACTGGGGCGCGCAGGTCATCATCTCGTTGTTCGGCGCCATTCCCTGGGTCGGCGACGCCCTTGTTGAAATTATTCGCGGCGACTACTCGATCTCCGATATCACGCTGAATCGCTTTTTTGCGCTGCACGTCATTCTCCTGCCGCTTATCTTGATCGCACTGGTGTTCGTCCACATCGTGGCGTTGCACGAGGTGGGTTCGAACAATCCGGACGGCATCGATATCAAGAAGCACAAGGATGCGAACGGCAAGCCGCTCGACGGCATTGCATTCCACCCTTACCACACCAGCAAGGATCTCGTGGGCATAACGGTCTTCCTGATGATCTTCTCGGCCGTCGTGTTCTTCGCTCCCGATATGGGCGGGTACTTTCTCGAACACGCGAATTTCGAGCCAGCGAACCTGACGGCGACGCCCGAGCACATTGCGCCGGTATGGTATTTCACACCGTTCTACGCAATTCTGCGCGCGGTTCCGGACAAGCTCTGGGGTTTCATCCTGTTTGGTCTGTCCGTCGTATTGCCGGTGTTTCTGCCATGGCTGGATCGATCGAGAGTCCGGTCAATCCGCTACCGCGGCTGGATCTATAAATCCGCGCTGGCGACCTTTACGGTCACCTTTCTCGCACTGGGCTGGCTCGGCACAATGCCGGCCGACGGCCTGTACGTAATGATGGCGCGCGTCTTTTCCGTTCTTTACTTCGCGTTCTTCCTGCTGATGCCGTACTACACTTCCATAGACAAAACGAAGCCGGAGCCGGACAGGGTGGTCTACCATGGTTAGATTCAAGAGATTGGCCGGGCTGGTGGGACTGGCCGTTTGTTTCGCGTCGGCACAGGGCATCGCGGCGGGCGGCAGCACGCACATGGAGCCTGCAGACATCGATCCTAACAACGTTGCGTCGCTGCAACGCGGCGCGCGCAACTTCATGAACTTTTGCTCGGGCTGCCACTCGGCGCAGTACGTTCGGTACAAGACAGTTGGCAAGTACCTGGAGCTGTCCGAAGAGCAGCTCGTCGACAATCTCATGTTCAACGCCGACAAGACCTTCGAGACAATCCAGGCGAGTATGCCGTCTGATGATGCCAAACGCTGGTACGGCGTGGCGCCTCCGGACCTCTCTCTGACCGCGCGTGCGAAAGGGGTCGACTACGTCTATAACTTCCTCAAAGGGTTTTATGTGGAAGAGGGCAGCCCGACCGGTGTCAATAACCTGGTGCTCAGCGGCACCAGCATGCCGCACGTGCTTTGGGAGTTGCAGGGTTACCAGGCGGCGAATTTCTCGCACCATGAGAATGAGGATGGATCGGTGACGACGACATTCGAGGGCTTCGAAATGCTTAGTCCTGGCAGCATGGATGCCGAAGACTATGATGAATTCGTTCGGGATACAGTCAATTTTCTCGCCTACATCGCGGAGCCCATTCGATCCGATCGCCGCAAACTCGGAGTGTGGGTGCTGATGTTCCTGATCTTTTTCTTCATCCTTGCCTCAATGCTCAAGAAACAAATCTGGAAGGATGTGAAATGATGGCAGTTGTAGCCAATAGACGTTCTGTAATGACGCTGTTCTCGAGACCCACGGATATCCACAGCCATCGAGCGCGCCTCGTTCTCGCTGAGAAGAACATCAACATTGAAATAGCAAATGTTGCGGGGCCCGACTTGCCCGAAGACCTGATGGACCTCAATCCATACCACACGGTGCCCACGCTGGTGGATCGCGATCTGACCTTGTACGACTCGCGCGTCATTATCGAATATCTCGATGAGAGATTTCCGCATCCGCCTCTCATGCCCGTCGATCCGGTAACGCGTGCCCAGTTCAGACTCGCGCTGTTTCGCATCGAGACCGACTGGTACTCGATTGCCGAAGAAGCGGAGACCAGCAATGACGGCAAGCTGGGTACGAAATCCCGAAAACTGCTGCGAGAAAGTATCTTGCAGAGCACCGAGCTCTTCGGCGCGCGGCCTTTCTTCCTGAGTGAAGAATTCTCGCTGGTCGACTGCACTATAGCGCCGCTGCTGTGGCGCCTGCCGGTTTACGGCATCGATCTTGGCGCCAGTGCGGAGCCGATCGAGGCCTACATGAACCGGGTTTTTGCGCGGCGCTCCTTCCAGCAGAGCCTGACGGAACTCGAGCAGGAAATGCGATTGTAGGAGGCCTCTAGAGGGCCCGGCAGGCATCTTATGTCTAGTTTCAGGCAGCGGTCGGAATAGATGCTAAGCTACGGTTACCAGGCGGCGATTCAAGATTGACAGAAGTGACTAATTCCAGACGATCAAAAAGACCGTACCTCGTTCGTGCGATGCACGAGTGGATGAGCGACAACAACCAGACGCCACATATTGTCGTGAACGCTTTCTTCGAAGGCGTCAGCGTGCCGACAGAGCACGTGAAAGACGGCAAGATCATTCTCAACATCAGCGAGTCGGCCGCCCACAACCTCAAGTTGAGCAATGATGCGGTCAGTTTTCGGGCGCGCTTCGGAGGCGTACCCTTTGACGTATGGGCCCCCATGCGCTCGATTCTCGGCATCTATGCGCGTGAGACCGGTCAGGGCATGATCTTCTCACACGACACCGAGCAGGCAGATACCGCAAGAGTAAAAGAGGACATCGACGACAGCCGTTCACGTCCTCACCTGACGATCGTAAAGTAACCGTGCGCCGCGGCTGCCGTGGCCATTCGCGCTAATTGTGGCAGCGTCGCAGCATTCCCGACTACGCTTCGCCCAAAAGCGCCGTATCGATCAGGTCGCACAGGCAGTGAATGACGACCAGGTGTACTTCCTGGATGCGCGCCGTCCTTGTCGCCGGCACGCGGATTTCAATATCGCCCTCTTCGAAAATATCCGCCATGCGGCCACCGTCGCGGCCGGTAAGCGCAACCACGTTCATACCGCGATCATGAGCTGCTGCAATCGCGCGAATCACATTTTCTGAATTGCCGGAAGTCGAAATACCCAGCAGGATATCCTGTGGCTTGCCCAGGGCGCGGACCTGCTTGCTGAAAATTTCTTCATAGGCGTAGTCATTGCTGATCGACGTCAGCGTAGAGCTGTCCGTCGTCAATGCCATCGCCGGCAGGCCGGGGCGCTCCATCTCGAAACGATTCAGGAGTTCCGAGGAAAAGTGCTGCGCGTCGGCCGCCGAGCCACCATTGCCACAGCTCAGGATCTTTCCATCATCGAGCAGCGCGTCGCTCATCAGGCGTCCGGCGGCTACGATGGCTTCGGCGAGCTGCAGAGCCGCTGCCTGCTTGGTCGCAATGCTTTCCGCAAAATGCTCGCGAACTCGCTTGATAGGGTCCATTGTTTCTCCTGACTGTCGAACTCGATTCGATTCTAGCAGCAGTTGCCCGCTGGCAGCCTGCCGGGCTCCGACGATCGTCGCAGTAGCCGGGTCAGAGCGTCGAATCCTGCGGACGGAAGGCGTCCCTGATCCATCGTATGTCATCGGTTTCGCCAGCCGTAACCGCAACCACGTCGAATCGAACGCAGTGGCGGGCATATGCCGGCCTGCCGGCGATGAACATAGCCGCCGTGCGGATAATCTTTCTCTGTTTTCGCAAGTCGACGGTAAGTTCCGGCCTGGAGAACAGGATCGAGCTTCGGCAGCGCACTTCAATGAACGCGAGGCAGCTGCCATGCAGCATGATCAGGTCGATTTCCCCGCCACGGCTGCGGAAGTTCCTGGTGATCGGCTGCAGGCCGTGGCTGACAAGGAAGCTGAGCGCTGTGCGCTCCGCCTCCGTGCCTAAAGTTGCGCGTCGTCCGTATCCCATGGCGATTCGTCCGCCGCATCGGGGCGGATCAGTTCCCCACCGTCGGTAAGATCCCGGATAGGACCGCCATCGGATTGCGCATGCGGCAACGCAACAACTTCTCCGCCCTGAAACTGTGCCCAGGCGAGTCGCCGGTGAACGCGGCCCGCTGCGTCGAGGAACAGGCGTCCCGTCGCACCGTCAATCTCCACCATGGTTCCGCCGCGCGCCGCGAACAGCGCGGCGATAAGGTTGTAGGCGTCATAACCCATCGCATGAAGCCGGGCGAGACGACGTTCCTCGGGCCAGAAGTCGGCGAATTGCTGCGGCAGTTCGGCAATCCACGGCTGCGGGTCCACGACCCAGGGCGTGTCGGCGAACATGACACCGTTCAAATCCGAATTCGAACGACCGTCGAGTGAGTTGATCGATGACGTCGAGTAGACCGGCAGATCGCCTGAATAGTGAAACTTGAGCTGTGCTTTCAGCAGCCGACCCGCGGGCGCGTCGGAGGCGAGAAAAATGAACTCTGCGTCCTGCCGCCTGCGCGGGTCGAATTGCAGGTTGCCGCCGATATTTGCCCGCAGGCGCTGGTAACGGCTGACACTTCCGGTCAGCCCCATGAGGTTCTCGATTTCGTTGGAGAAATCCTGCACACCCGGTCGGTAGCTGCGATAGTCCAGCAGCCGGCCACCAAGGCCTTCGAATTCCGTTGCGAAGCTCGTCAGCAGGCGACGCCCCCAATCGTTGTTCGGTACCAGTGCAACGGCACGCGAGTAGCCGTCACCGAGGGCACGTTGCGCCGCCGATGCCGCCTCGTCCTCGGGAGCCAGCGCAAACTGATACAGGCCCGGTGGCGCGAGTGAATCTTCAGGCAGATAGTTGAGGGTCAGCACCGGCACCGGCACCAGTATGTCGTTGGCCAGCTGGATGACGTTGTTCTTCAATAGCGGACCCACTACGAACTCGGCCCCGTCGGCAACCGCCGCGGCGTAGGCCGCGCTGCCCCCGCCCTCGGCATCGACGTTATAAATACGCACGCTCTGGCGATCGTCGAGTCCTGCCGCGGCCGCAAAGTAGGCGCTAAGGAATCCATTCTGTACCGCCGCGCCGGCGCTGGCGGCTGTGCCGGACAGGGGCAGCAGCAGCGCTATCCGGCGCGGATATTCGAGCAACATGGACTCCGGGAGACTCAGGTCGCCAAGAACCGTTGTCGCAGGGTGACCCGCATGGGTCTGCCGCCAGCGCACGACGCCATTGCTCCAGCCAACGCCCTGCTGGCCAGTGGAGGCGGCCAGCGACGCAATCGACAACCAGCCTCTCGTGACGGGATCGTCTGTGGTCTCCGCACCGCGCCGCAGCACTTGCGGACTGCTGACCAGCAGGCCCTGCCACAAGCGTTTGCGGTTTTGTTCGATTCCGCGGCGGTCGTCGATCCAGGTTTCGCGCTGCGTCATCAGTTGCACCGCGCGCACGGGATCCTGTTTCTGTATCCACGCGTCCGCGCGCAGCGCCTCGACTCTAAGCCGGTCCCGCATGGATAGCGGTCCACGGCTCAGCGGTTCGAGCAGGGCGAGCGCATCGTCCGCAGCGCCTTCGTACAGCCTCAGCGCCGCCGAGTTGGTCGACCAGATGGCCAGCAAACTCCCTGACTCGGGCTGCTTCACGCTGGCAGCGGCATTGCGCGCACGGTTGAGGTCGCCCGCATCCAGCCACTGTTCAACGGCGAGCAGCGTGAGCCGGTCCCGCTCCGGGCCGGCGGCTTCGCTTGCCAGGGCAATGTAGGCGCTTGCAGCCTCAGCATGATCGCCATCCTGTGCAAGTCGTTCGGCGCGACCCTCGGCGCTCATTACCATGCCGCCGAGACCGGCTGTCTCGCAGCCACTCAGGCCGGCGAGAACAACCAGAACGGTAGCGATGCTTGCTAGGAGACGTATGTCGCGGGCAGGATGTCGAAGACTACTCATCATGTTTGTTTAACCGGAACCAGGGGCTGCGCCAAATGAGCGGCACGCTGTTTATCGTTGCAACGCCAATCGGCAATCTGGATGATCTGACGCCGCGCGCGCGCTCGACGCTTGCCGGGGTCGATCTCGTTGCTGCCGAGGATACCCGCCATACCGGTCGATTGCTATTCTCAATCGGCGTGAAAACGCGACTTATGGCGCTGCATGATTACAACGAAATCGAGGCAGTGGGCACCGTAATTTCGGCGCTGGAGTCCGGGCTGTCGGTCGCACTCGTAAGTGATGCCGGCACGCCGCTGGTCAGCGACCCCGGCTACCGGCTGGTTCGTGCCGCGCACGAACGACACATCACCGTTTCCCCCATTCCGGGCGCCAGCGCACTGACGGCGGCACTCTCCGTGGCCGGCTTGCCAACCGATCGCTTCGCTTTCGAAGGTTTTCTTCCGCACAAGGCTGCCGCCAGACGACAACTGCTGGAGGCGTTAAGCCAGGAAACGCGCACAATCGTGTTCTATGAATCAGTGCATCGGATTGCCGAGTCCCTGGATGATATGTGTGATGTCCTCGGCGAAGCACGCCCGGCATTTATCGGTCGCGAGCTGACCAAGATGCACGAGCAATGCGTTCAGGGCACGCTTGCGTCGCTCAAGTCGGGGACTGCTGACGGCAGCATTGTCACCAAGGGGGAATTCGTCGTTGTCGTTCAGGGCGCGGAGAAAAAAGAAGACTCCTCTATCGATATCGATCGTTTGCTGCTGCTGCTGGATCAGCACCTTTCCGCAAGTGATGCGGCCAAGGTCGCTGCGGCTGCCACCGGCGCGAAAAAGAATGCGCTTTATCAGCGTATCCTGGCGCTGAAAGCGGAACGATCCTGATTGCTTCCCTGCCGCCTGGCGTGCGTGCCTGGGGCTTTCCTCGTCGATATCGCGTAAAATCCCGCCCCGAGAGAGCCGGAGTTGGCCAGACAATCGCCGTGCGCAAGTACGGAGGAAAGTCCGGGCTCCTTCGGACAGGGCGCCAGGTAACGCCTGGGGGGCGTGAGCCCATGGAAAGTGCCACAGAAAATATACCGCCGGCTTGCCGGTAAGGGTGAAAAGGTGCGGTAAGAGCGCACCGCGCGACTGGTAACAGCTCGCGGCACGGTAAACCCCGCCCGGAGCAAGACCAAATAGGGGAGTACGGGCCTTGCGCCCACCGTCGGTTCCGAACGGACTCCCGGGTAGGTTGCTAGAGGCAGTTGGTGACAGCTGTCCCAGATGAATGGTTGTCGATGACAGAACCCGGCTTATTGCCGGCTCCGGCTTTCTCACCTTCATTATCTATTAAAATCAAACGCTTAGCTTAGAATCCTTGACGCAGTGTGCTGCGTTCGCGCCGTCTGCGCAAATTGCGGCGCAAACGGCCCGGGCTACGCCGCTGTCGCCGTTTGCCGACTCGTTTCTAAGGCCTCGTCGAAGAAGAAGCTATAAGCAACTGATTTATTTAGCGCGATCCCTGCCACAATTCGCCCTTTTTGGGCCACGAAATAGCCCCTAAGTCACTGTACAACAAAGACTAATTGCTTTTGTTTATTGACGGTCGCGTGGGCCGCCACCTATAGTGTTGAAAAGTGGATAAAAGTGGGAGGAAAGGGGCTGTCTGCCCAGGTTTCGCGCCTTGAAGAGCGAACCCGGGGGCCGTCCCTGACGCAGTGTTTCGAGGGGCAACCAAAGTTACGTTGGACGCCAAGGGGCGTATGGCAATACCGACCCGGTATCGGGAGCGGCTGTCTGCCCGTTGTGATGGCGAAATCATTGTGACTGTCGATAAGGATCACTGTCTCCTCGTTTACCCGCTACCCGATTGGGAAGAGCTGGAACGCAAGCTTGTTCGTCTGCCGAGCATGAACAAATCTGCGCGTCGCATCGTGCGCATTATGGTCGGTTACGCGACGGAGGTCGACATGGATGGAAGCGGGCGAATCCTGGTGTCGCGCGAGCTCCGGGATTTTGCGGGACTGGACAAGAACGCGATGCTCATCGGGCAGGGCAATAAATTCGAACTTTGGGATGAACAAACCTGGAACGAGAAGCGCGATGCATGGCTCGACGAGGACGACGACGGTGACATGCCGGCGGACCTCGAGTCGATTTCGTTCTAGGTATCTGTCTATCCAATGAGCAGCAACGCGCATGTGCCGGTGCTGCTGGGGCCAGTCCTCGAGGGACTGAGAATAAAAGCAGACGGCTGTTACGTCGACGGGACGTTCGGACGCGGTGGTCATAGCAGGGAGATTCTGAAGCATCTGAATGCAGAAGGGCGATTGATAGGAATCGATCGCGATCCGCAGGCGATTGCTTCGGCAGACAAGGCCCTGACAGATGACCCGCGCGTCGAATTGGTAAAGGGTGATTTTGCACAACTCAAAGACATCATTGGGCAACGAAAGGACGGCAGCGGGCGGCCCCTCATCGGCAGAGTCGACGGCCTGCTCCTCGACCTCGGAGTATCGTCCCCGCAGCTGGATGAAGCCGCAAGGGGATTCAGCTTCCTTCGTGACGGGCCCCTCGACATGCGAATGGACCCGGAGTCGGGCGTTTCGGCCAGCGAATGGCTCGCGTCCGTGGATGAAATAGCCTTGCGCCGCGTAATTTCAAAATTTGGCGAGGAGCGATACGCGGCGCGGATCGCGCGCGCTATCGTCGCCGTCCGCCGGGAAACACCGATTTGCCGGACTTCCGAGCTGGCCGCGATCGTCGAGACAGCCGCGCCTGCAGCGCGCGGCAGGCATCGATCGAAAAAACACCCCGCGACGAAAACCTTTCAGGCGATTCGCATTGCAATTAACAGCGAACTCGAGCAACTCGCGTCGGCTTTGGCGCAATCTGTCGATGTACTGCGGCAGGGTGGCCGGCTTTGTGTCATCAGCTTTCATTCTCTCGAGGACCGCATGGTGAAGCGGTTCATGCGAGAAGCATCCCGGGAGCCGGAGCCTTATCGGGGAATGCCTTCCGTACCCGAAGAGTATCGACCGAAGCTCAGAGTCATCGGCAAGGCCATTGCGGCTACGCCCGAGGAGATTGCGGCGAATCGCAGAGCTCGCAGCGCGCACTTGAGAATAGCGGAGCGGACATGATCGAGCCGAATCAGCCATCGCAGCCCTTCGTACTCATATTCGCATTTGCACTGGTTTGTGTCATCAGCGCCATCGCCCTGGTGTACACCAAGCACGAATCGCGAAAGCTGTTCGTGGAACTGGAAGGACTCAACTCTGAACGTGACGAGCTCAACATCGAGTGGGGCCAACTGCAAATCGAGCAAAGCACGTGGGCGCAGCACGCGCGAATCGAGAAGGTTGCAACCGAGGACCTGTCCCTGGTGCGTCCCGACGCAGGCGAAATTTTCGTGATTGAAGAACAATGACCCGCGGCGCAGAAACAAAACAACAGTCCGAGCGGCGCTTTGTTGGCAGAGTGTCCCTGGTGCTAGCGCTGTTCGGCTTGCTTGCCGTATCGCTGGTGGCTCGTGCGGTTCACCTGCAGGTACTCGACAAAGACTTCCTGAATCAGCAGGCGGATACGCGCCACCTGCGCACGGAAAAAATCACGGCTCATCGCGGCACGATTACCGATCGAAACGGTGAGCCGCTTGCCATCAGTACGCCCGTTGACAGCATTTGGGCGAACCCGAAAGAATTTGCCGCGGCGGTCGACAATGTTCCGCAGCTGGCGAGGGCCCTCGGTGTGGATGCGGAAACGCTGATGCGCCGCATTACCCGCAGCATGAACAAGGAGTTCGTCTACCTCAGGCGGCATCTGAGTCCGGAGCAGGCGGAGCGGGTGCTGGCACTGGAACTGCCGGGCATCAATGTGCAGCGCGAATACCGCCGTTACTATCCGGCCTCCGAAGTCACCGGTCACCTTGTGGGCTTTACGGATATCGACGACGAAGGTCAGGAGGGCATCGAGCTGGCCTTCAACCACTGGCTCGCCGGCGAGTCAGGTGCAAAGCGCGTGCTTAAGGATCGGCTTGGCCGCTCAATCGAGAACGTTGAAAGTATCCGGCCTGCGCATCACGGCAAGGACCTCAGGACGAGCATCGATCTGCGCGTTCAGTACCTGGCCTATCGGTCACTGAAGAGTGCCATAAAGACCTACGAGGCGCGTTCCGGTTCGATCGTTGTGCTGGATGTTCGGACCGGCGAAGTGCTGGCGATGGTCAACCAGCCGACCTACAACCCGAACGATCGCTCGCAGTTTTCGCCGGCGCGCTACCGGAACCGGGCAATCACTGACCTGTTCGAACCGGGTTCCAGTATCAAACCGCTCATCGTTGCAGCCGCCCTCGAGAGTGGGCGTTACCGGCCGAGCAGCGTTGTCGATACGGCGCCGGGCTATGTGGACGTCGGCGCGAAGAGAATAGAAGACAGCCATAACCTCGGCCGCGTCAGCCTGACAACCATACTGGCGCGCTCCAGCAACGTGGGCGTTACCAAGCTCGCAATGCGACTGGAGCCCGACCAGCTCTGGGAGACCATGACGCGATTCGGCTTCGGTGAATTGACGAGCAGCGGCTTTCCCGGCGAGTCTGCAGGCCGACTGACAAATTTCAGTCACTGGAAACCCATTAACCAGGCAACGCTTGCCTATGGATACGGCGTATCGGTTACGCCGCTGCAGCTCGCGCAGGCATACGCGGTCATCGGCGACGGCGGTGCATTGCGGCCGATTTCGCTGGTGGGCCTCGAGCAGCCGGCCAAAGGCGAGCAGGTGATCTCCGAAGACACCGCCATCGCCGTAAGACGCATGCTCGAAGAGGTCGTGAGACCCGGGGGCACCGGCACCAAAGCCGCCGTTGACGGCTATCGCATCGCCGGCAAGACCGGTACTGCCTGGAAAGCCGCCGATGGCGGTTACTCGCAGGACAAGTACATCTCGATATTCGCTGGGCTTGCGCCTGCAAGCGACCCGCGACTGGCGACGGTGGTTGTCATCGATGAGCCGCGCGGTGAGCTGTACTACGGCAGCGACGTCGCGGCGCCCGTGTTCGCCGATGTGATGGCCGAATCGCTTCGCCTGCTGGCGGTCGCACCGGATGCCCTGCCCGTGAGGGGGCCTGGTGAATCGATGCAGGCAATGGCCGAGCGGACAGTGAGTCGATGAGCATGCCTGCCGAATACCTGCCTTCGACCCCGACGCTAGCAGACTTGCTGCAGGGCTTCGCAGAAGCGCCGCCGCTGCCAGTGCAGGGCGTCGCCAGCGACAGTCGCCTGCTCGGCAGCGGCTACGTGTTTCTGGCTTGCCAGGGCATGGCTAGCCACGGGCTCGATTACCTGGCCGACGCCAGGGCGGCCGGCGTCGCCGCCGTCGTCTACGATATGTCCACTGCCGCCAGGCCGGACGGTATCGGCGTGCCCCTTATCGGCGTGGAACGGCTGGACGCAAAGCTTGGCGAAATCGCCAACCGATTCTACGGCCGGCCATCCGAGGCGCTGCGCGTCTTCGGCGTTACCGGTACCAATGGCAAGACCACCGTCGCCTGGCTGGTCGCACAGTGTGTGCAGCTGCTGGGCGAGCGTTGCGCCTATCTCGGCACGCTGGGTTACGGCATCGGCAGCATCGAGGGCAAATCCGGCATGACCACGCCGGCAGCCGTCGAACTGCAGGGAAGACTCGCCGAATTTCTTGCGCAGGGCGCCGATTGCGCGGCACTGGAAGTCTCGTCGCATGCCCTGTCGCAGCATCGTGTCGACGGCATCCGTTTCGAAGCCGCGATGTTCACGAATCTGACGCGCGATCATCTCGACTATCACGCCGACATGCAGGATTACTTCGAATCCAAGACGCGCCTGTTTCTCGAATGCGATACGCGTCATCGAATCGTCAATATCGATTCCAAATTCGGCGCACAGCTCGCCGCCCGCTGCGGCGAGCAGACCGTGCTGGTGTCGACCCGCTTCGACAGGGTCGCGGAAGGGCGGCCCTACGTGTTCGTGCGCTCGGTCGCGCCCGACGAGAACGGCGCGGAGCTTGGCTTCGAGAGTTCCTGGGGACGCGGGCGCTTCACGCTGCCGCTGCCGGGCGATTTCAACGTGGCGAACGCGGCGCTGGTCCTCGCGCTGCTGTTGCAACAGGGCGTCCCGATCGAGGCGGCGGCCGACGTCCTGTCAAGGGTGCAGGCACCGCCCGGGCGCATGCAGCGGGTTGCCGCGCCGGGCGCATCCGTCTACGTCGACTACGCACATACACCGGACGCACTCGAGGCGGCGCTTCGCGCGCTGCGTCCGCACTGCCGCGGCAGGCTCTGGTGCCTGTTCGGCTGCGGCGGCAGGCGTGACGTCGGCAAGCGTCCGCTGATGGCGAAGCTGGCAGAACAACTGGCGGATCGGGTTGTAATAAGCAGCGACAACCCGCGCGACGAAGATCCGCTGCGCATCATTGAGGATGTCGCCGCGGGTCTGTTGCGCCCTGCTGACGCAACCATCATTGAAGATCGTGCCGCCGCCATTGCCTGGGCGGTGGAGCAGGCCGATGCAGGCGACGTCATACTCGTTGCCGGCAAGGGCCACGAAGAATTCCAGCAATTCGCCGATCAGTCCCGGCCGTTTTCGGACTATGCCGTTGCAGCGGCGGCGCTTGCAGCGAAGGCGGGGAGGGGCAACTCATGATAGCGTCCCTGCGCGATGCTGCGGCGTGGATGCATGGTCAACTGCATGGCAGCGACCGTGAATTTACGGGGATCAGTACCGACTCTCGTTCTCTGCGAGAGGGCGAACTCTTTTTCGCCCTGCAAGGTCCGAATTTCGACGGCTGCGATTACGTGCAGGCGGCCAGCGACAACGGCGCGTCAGCCGCCGTCGTGCCCGGACGGCTGCAGTGCGACATCGCACAGATCGAGGTGGATGACACGCGCAAGGCGCTGGGTCTGTTCGGGGCAGCCTGGCGTAATCGGCACGACGTCACCGTCATAGGAATTACCGGCAGCAACGGCAAGACCGGCACCAAGGAACTGACACGGGCCTGCCTCACTGAGCACGCTCCAACCCTGGCTACCTACGGCAACCTGAACAACGATATCGGCGTGCCGCTGATGCTGGCTCGAATCAGCGACGAGCATCGATACGCCGTCATCGAGATGGGCGCGAATCACGCAGGTGAAATCGCCTATCTCACCGGATTGTCCCGGCCCGATATTGTCGTCATTACGAACGCGGCCGAAGCACACCTGGAGGGCTTCGGCTCGATCGATGGCGTGAGTCGCGCCAAGGGCGAAATCCTGCAAAACAGTGAGCGTCCGAAGACCGCCGTCCTCAATGCCGATGACAACTACTTCGACTACTGGGTATCGCTGCTGCCGGACGTAGACACGGTCAGTTTCGGGCTCGGTGAATCGGCCGACGTACGTGCGACTGACATCGTGGCGGGGATCGAGCACTCGCACTTCCGCTTGCACCTGCCCTCGGAAGACGTCGACGTCGAATTGCCATTGCCCGGTATACACAATGTACGCAATGCCTGCGCGGCAGCGGCAGTTGCCCATTCCCTGGGCATTGGTGCAAAGAGCATCAGGAAAGCGCTGCAGGGTGTAAGCCCGATAGCCGGGAGACTGCAGGCACTGCGCGGTGCCCGCGGATCGACGCTGTTCGACGATAGCTACAACGCAAACCCCTTGTCGGTAATTGCGGCCGGAGAATTCCTGTCCCGGCTCTCCGGCGAGAGCTGGCTGGTACTCGGTGACATGAAAGAACTCGGCGACGATGCCGAGAAGCTGCATCGCGAGCTCGGTGAAAAACTGAAAGCGATCGGAGTAGATCGACTGTTCGCGCTGGGCGATTTGTCACGTCATACCGTGGAGGGTTTCGGTGAGCACGCGAGCTGGTTTGGCAGCATCGATGCGCTGCTCGACGAGCTGACGCGTCACCTGGACAATTCCATCAACGTGCTGGTGAAGGGCTCGCGATCAATGCACATGGAACGCGTCGTTGATGCGCTTCGCGAAGTCGAAGCCGTGAGAAAAGAGGCCTGATCATGCTGCTCTATCTCACCAATTACCTGGCCCAGTTCGAATCCGGCTTCAATGTTTTCAACTACCTGACGATGCGCGCGATCCTGGGTGCGCTCACGGCACTCGTCCTGTCGTTCATTATCGGTCCTCGCATGATTCGGCGACTGAGCGTCAACCAGCTCGGTCAGCCGGTGCGCGATGACGGGCCGGAAACGCATCTGTTGAAGGCCGGTACGCCGACCATGGGCGGCGCACTCATCCTGACGGCGATTGCGTTCAGCACGGTGCTGTGGGCCGACCTCGAAAACCTGTACGTCTGGATCGTGCTGTTCGTGACATTGTCATTCGGTGTCATCGGCTATGTCGATGACTACAAGAAACTCGTATTGCAGGACCCCGCCGGCATCTCGGCGAAGCAAAAGCTCTTCTGGCAGTCTAGTGCGGCACTCGTTGCCGCCATTGCTCTGTACGTCACGGCAACCGACGAGGTGCAAACCTCGCTGTTGATTCCGTATTTCAAGGACTTGGCGATTCCCCTTGGGTTCTTTCAGGTTGTCGTGACGTACTTTTTTATTGTTGGCTTCAGTAATGCCGTAAATCTTACTGATGGACTTGACGGTCTGGCGATCATGCCAACCGTACTGGTGGGCGGCGCACTCGGAATTTTCGCCTATGTTACCGGCAACGTTAACTTTTCCAGTTATCTCGATATTCCGTACGTGGCCGGTACCGGAGAGATCCTGGTTTTCTGCACGTCACTGGCGGGCGCCGGTCTTGGCTTCTTGTGGTTCAACACCTATCCGGCACAGGTATTCATGGGCGATATCGGCGCGCTGTCGCTCGGCGCGGCGCTGGGCGTCGTCGCGGTCGTCGTTCGCCAGGAGATCGTGCTTGCCATCATGGGCGGCGTGTTCGTCGTCGAGACGCTGTCCGTCATTATCCAGGTCGCGTCCTTCAAGCTGACCGGCCGGCGGGTATTCAGGATGGCTCCGCTGCACCACCATTTCGAGCTGAAGGGGTGGGCCGAGCCGAAGGTCATCGTTCGCTTCTGGATCATCACCGTCATCCTGGTGTTGATCGGGCTCGCGAGTCTGAAAATACGATGAGTGCTGCGCGAGAAATGGCGAACAAGGATCTCGTCGTCGGGCTTGGCGCGACCGGACTGTCGATCGCGCGTCACCTGCGCCGATCGCATGTCGACGCCATGTTCTTCGACAGTCGCGAGACGCCGCCCGGCATCGAGGAACTCGACAGAGTCTGGCCGAACGCCGAGGTGCTGCTCGGCGATGCCAGGCTGCCCGCCGGTGTCGCACGGATCATCACCTCGCCGGGTATTTCCGATCGACACCCCCTTCTGCAGACTGCGCGCAAGAAACGGGTCGAAATAATCTCCGACATCGAGCTGTTTGCGCGCGAAGTGAAGAGCCCGTTCGTCGCCATAACCGGCTCCAATGGCAAGAGCACGGTGACGACACTCCTGTACCACATGTGCATTGCCGATGGTCGCGAGGCGCTGGCCGGAGGAAATCTCGGCGAGCCCGCACTCGACCTGCTCGGCCATCCGAAGCCGCAGGTATACGTGCTGGAGCTCTCGAGTTTTCAGCTGCAGCGAACGCAGCGGCTCCCGGCTGCCGTCGCGGTGCTGCTGAATGTATCGCCGGACCATCTTGACTGGCATGCCGATGAAGCGGAATACCGCGAGTCGAAGTATCGCGTCTTTCGGGAAGCGCAGGCGGCTGTCATCAACCGCTCGGACCCGGCGGCGAAGCAACACGCGCAGCATTGCAAGAATTTGATCAGCTTCGGGCTCGATGAACCCGCCGAGGGCCAGTTCGGACTGCGGGTCGAGGACGGCGAAACCTATCTTGCCCGCGGCGAGGTGCTGCTGCTGTCGATCAGGGATCTCGCCATGTACGGGATTCACAACCAGCTGAACGCGCTGGCAGCCCTGGCGGCGGGAGAGCTGCTGGGCCTGGCGATGCCGGCCATGCTGCAGGTGCTCGCCGAATTCGCAGGCCTGCCGCATCGCATGCAGTTCGTAGCGCGGATTGCCGCTGTCGACTACATCAACGACTCGAAGGCGACCAACGTTGCGGCGGCGGTCGCCTCCATCCGGTCGGTTGACGGGATGCTGGTGCTGCTTGCGGGCGGTGACGGCAAGGGCGGCGACTTCAGCGAACTCGCCGTGGCGCTGGAAGGCAAGCTGCGTGCTGCGGTGCTGATCGGAAAGGATGCCGCGAAGATCGCCGCGGCGCTGAATACCTCGATGCCCGTGCAGTTCGCCGAGTCCATGGGGGACGCGGTAGGGATGGCCGCAGCCTGCGCCGAGGCCGGCGATACCGTGCTGCTCGCGCCTGCCTGCGCAAGCCTGGACCAGTACAGCAACTACATGGCACGCGGCGACGCATTTTGCGAGGCCGTGGAGGCACTGCGACGATGATGGCGCGGAGTGCCAGCATGCCCTTCCCGGCGCGTCTGAAGACGGCGCTGCAAATCGATCCGGTGCTTATGACCATCGTTCTCGCACTGCTGCTGGGCGGCTTCGTGATTCTGGCATCGGCCTCCATCTCGATCTCGGACAACGCGGCCGGAAACCCGTTCTTCTACGTGCAGCGGCAGCTGCTAGCCGCCGCAATCGGCGTTGTTGCCGGCGGCGTCTGCCTGTTCGTTCCGATGCAGGTCTGGCAGAGCCTCGGACCGCTGATGCTGTTCACCGGGCTCGCGCTGCTGGTGCTTGTGCTGATTCCCGGAGTCGGCTACGAAGTCAACGGCAGCACCCGATGGGTCCGCGCTGGTTTCATGAACCTGCAGGTCTCCGAGCCGGCGCGACTCTGCCTGCTGCTTTACCTGTCAGGCTACCTAGTGCGGCGCAACAAGGCCCTGCGAGAGGAGTTCATGGGCTTCCTGCGGCCGATGCTGGTACTGACCGTCGCCTGCGTCCTGTTGCTGAAAGAACCGGACTTCGGCGCGGCCCTCGTCCTGCTGGCGACCGCGCTGGTGATGCTGTTCGTTGCCGGCGCGCGGCTGCGGGACTTCTTGCTGTTCTTCTCGGCCGCCGTTTTTGCCATGGTGGCGTTGGCGATTACCTCGCCTTACCGCATGAAGCGGCTGACCGCGTTCCTCGATCCCTGGGCGGATCCCTACAACTCCGGATTCCAGCTGACGCAGTCGCTGATCGCCATCGGGCGTGGCGAATGGTTTGGCGTCGGACTCGGCGACAGCGTACAGAAGCTCTTTTACCTGCCGGAAGCCCATACGGATTTCGTCTTCGCCGTGTTTGCCGAGGAGTTTGGTCTCGCCGGGTCCCTCTTGCTGATTGGCCTTTTCGCCGCGCTGCTGTGGCGCATCTTCAGGCTGGGGATGCGAGCCGCAAGCGCCGAGCGCTTCTTCGAGGCCTACACGGCCGTCGGGCTCGGAACGTGGCTGGGTCTGCAGGCGTTTATCAATGTCGGCGTGAATATGGGCCTGCTGCCGACAAAAGGGCTGACGTTGCCGCTCATCAGCTACGGCCGCAGCAGCCTGATCATCACGATGATCTGTATTGGCCTGCTGTTGCGCATCCATCACGAGCTGGTCGTCGATGCGACGCCGGTCAACCGCAAACGAGGTCGGCGGAAATGAGCACGCGGCCCATACTGGTCATGGCCGGCGGTACCGGCGGACACGTCTACCCGGCACTGGCCGTCGCGCAGGCATTGCAGGCGAACTCGCGCGACGTCGTGTGGCTGGGTACGAGACGCGGTCTCGAGTCACGCATCATTCCCGCCGCCGGCATCGATATGGAGTGGATCAGTGTGCAGGGCCTGCGTCGCAAGGGCGCAGCGGCCTTGTTGCTCGCTCCGTTTCAACTGGCCTGGGCACTATTGCAGTCGCTCGGTGTCATCTTTCGTCGCCGTCCCGCCGCGGTGCTCGGCATGGGCGGATTCGTCAGCGGTCCCGGTGGCGTTGCCGCCTGGCTGACCCGGCGACCGCTGCTGATCCACGAGCAAAATGCCGCAGCGGGCCTGACCAACCGTCTTCTGGCGCGTCTTGCCCGGGTTGTGCTGCAAGCCTTCCCGGGCAGTTTTAATTCCCGAGTCCACGCGGAGACCGTCGGCAACCCGGTTCGCGAGGACATCATGGCGATCAGCGCCCCCGCCGCTCGTTACGATGAACGCCGGGGCCCGATGCGGCTGCTGGTGCTGGGCGGCAGCCAGGGATCGCTCGTCCTCAATCGTACGGTGCCTGAAGCGCTGGCCGCGATGGATGCCGGGCGGCGTCCGGTCGTACGTCACCAATGCGGCGAGCGCACGCTCGAGGTCGCACGGCAGGCCTACGCCGGGCATCGCCTGGATGTCGACCTGGTGCCCTATATAGAGGACATGGCGGAGGCTTACGGCTGGGCCGACCTGGTCGTTTGCCGAGCGGGTGCCCTGACCGTCGCAGAGCTTTGCGCGGCCGGATTGCCGGCCATTTTTGTCCCTTACGCGGCCGCCGTAGACGATCATCAGACGGCAAACGCCGGTCCGATGAACCGGGCTGGCGCCGCGGCAATCGTGCAGGAATCCGAACTCACACCGGGCGTGCTCGCAGCCCTGCTCAACGAGTGGCTGCAGTCTCGCGAAACATTGCGGGATCGCGCCAACAAGGCGCGTGCGTTGGCCGCGCCGCAGGCGCTGCGTCGAATTACCGAGCTATGCCTGCAGCTGGCGGGAGGTCCGAAATGATCAAGCGTATGCGCCGAATTCATTGCGTGCACTTTGTCGGGATCGGCGGTTCCGGCATGTCCGGCATTGCCGAGGTGATGTTGAGCCTGGGTTACGCGGTTCAGGGCTCTGACCTGAAGCGCAACAAACAGACACGGCGCCTCGAAGAGCAGGGCGCTACCCTATTCATCGGCCACGCTGCTGACAACATTCGCGATGCTGACGCTGTCGTCGTCTCCAGCGCGGTCGATGAAACCAATCCCGAGGTGGCCGCCGCAAAAGAGCAACTCATGCCGGTCGTGAGTCGCGCCGAAATGCTGGCCGAGTTGATGCGATTTCGATACTCGATTGCCGTTGCGGGCACGCATGGCAAGACGACGACGACGAGCCTCGTCGCAAGCGTGCTCGCCGAAGGTGGCCTAGATCCGACCTTTGTGATCGGCGGACGGCTGAAGAGCGCTGACGCGAACGCGCGGCTCGGGCAGGGCGATTACCTGGTTGCGGAAGCGGACGAGAGTGATGCGTCATTCGTGCATCTGAAACCGATGCTGGCGGTCGTAACCAATATCGATGCCGACCACATGTCGACCTACGACGGTGACATCGAGAAACTCAAGAGCGGGTTCATCGAGTTCCTTCACAATCTCCCTTTCTACGGGCTCGCTGTCGTTTGTATCGACGACGCCGGCGTCAACGACGTACTCGGCGAGATCGGGCGTTCGGTTACGACCTACGGCACCATGGACGGCGCCGACGTCCAGGCGATCAATATCCGCTTCTCGGAGGGCATGACGAGCTTCGACGTCGTGCGTGCGCGCCAGTCGAGGGCAGACCCTTCGCGCCCGGATTCAGCCGAAGATGTGTCCCCGCACCTGCACGTGAACTTGCGTCTCCCGGGTATCCACAATGTGCGCAACGCGCTGGCGGCTATCGCGGTCGCCGACGAGCTGCAGATCAGCGACGCCGCTGTCGTCGGCGCGCTCGAGGGCTTCCAGGGCATCGACCGTCGCTTCCAGAGCCTGGGCGAGATTCGCTGTGCCGCAGGCAGGGTAATGCTGGTCGACGACTATGGTCATCACCCGACGGAAATTGCGGCGACCCTGGCCGCCGCAAAGGCCGGTTGGCCCGGACGACGCGTCGTCCTCGTGTTTCAGCCGCATCGCTACACGCGCACGCGGGATCTCATGGATGATTTCGCAAACGTATTGTCGGACGCCGATGTGCTGGTACTTCTCGATGTTTACGCCGCGGGCGAAGATCCCATTGCCGGTGCCGATAGCCGTTCGATTGCGCGCGCGGTGCGCATGCGCGGATCGGTCGAGCCTGTTTTTGTCGAGTCTTTCGATGATCTCAAGGCGGTGCTGGAAAGCCTGCTGGCCGATGGCGATCTGCTGCTGACGATGGGTGCCGGCGATATCGGTGCCTATGCGGCCGGCCTGCCGGAGCTGCTAGCCGGCAGTCCGACGCTGAAGGTGCATTCATGATGGCGCTGGCACGAGACCTCAAGGTGACGGGCGAGTTGCGGCACAACGAGCCGATGAGCCGTCACACCTCGTGGCGTGTCGGCGGACCCGCCGAGACCTTTTTCGTACCGGCAAGCATCGAGGATCTTGCCTGTTTCCTGGCGCAACTGGACAGCGGGACGCCGTTGTTCTGGCATGGCGCGGGCAGCAATCTTCTGGTTCGCGACGGCGGCCTTCCCGGCGTCGTCATTTCGGCAACGCGTGCATTGAGGCACCTGCAACGCGCAGGCGAGCAGCGCGTCAGGGCCGGTGCCGGCGTGCCCTGCACGCAACTGGCACGACAGTGCCTGCGCTGGCAGCTTGGTCCATCCGAATTTTTCGCGGGGATCCCCGGAAGCGTCGGCGGTGCACTGGCCATGAACGCCGGAGCGCACGGCGGCGAAACCTGGGAACGCGTTGCCTCGGTACAGACGATCGATCGTCGCGGCGCTTTGCATCAGCGCACGCCCGATGAATTCACGATTGCCTATCGCAGCGTCCAGGGTCCCGCCGAGGAATGGTTTCTCGAAGCGGTGTTCCGCTTCGACCCGGATGTCGTGCCGAGCAAGGAAACCATGAAGACGATGCTGGATCGTCGCAAGACGACACAGCCGCTGGGGCTGCCCAGTTGCGGATCCGTGTTCCGAAATCCGCCCGGCGATCATGCGGCGAGGCTGATCGAGGCGGCAGGGTTGAAGGGGTACCGGATCGGCGGCGCCGAGGTATCGACCAAGCACGCCAATTTCATCATCAATCGTGACCACGCCTCGGCCGGTGATATCGAAGCACTGATCGAGCACGTGCAGGAAACCGTATTGAAGTTGCACGGCATAAGCCTGCAACACGAAGTACGCATTGTCGGCGAGGCCCGATCATGAGCGATGCCATGCCGATCGTGGACGAGCGACGAGTCGTTACCGATGCCGCAGAATTCGGCCGCGTCGCGGTCATGCTGGGCGGTCATTCCAGTGAGCGTGCCGTTTCGCTGGATACCGGGACCGCGGTGCTGGTGGCTCTCAAGTCCAGGGGGGTCGACGCGCGACCCTGGGATCCAGCCGAAAAGACCATGGCTGAATTCGCCGCCTGTGGCTTCGACCGTGTCTGGATCGCCCTGCACGGTCCGGGCGGCGAGGACGGCGCCCTGCAGGGCGCGCTGCAATGGCTGGACACGCCCTACACCGGCAGCGGCGTAATGGCATCGGCGCTGGCGATGGACAAGGTCCGCAGCAAGCACCTGTTTCGGGCCGCGGGCATTCCCACGCCAGACTATGCCGTGGTTCGCTCCCAGGCGGAAGCCTCGGTCGCGGCCGAACAAATCGGCTTCCCGCTGATCGTCAAGCCATCAGGGCAGGGATCCAGCGTCGGTATGTCGAAAGTCTTTGAGCGAGCCGAGCTGAACGCCGCAATCGATACCGCCTTGCGGTACGACCCGACGGTATTACTCGAGACCTGTATCACCGGTTCCGAACTCACGGTCGCCGTTCTGCAGGGGCGCGCATTGCCCAGCATTCGCATCGTGACGCCCCGTGTCTTCTATGACTATCGGGCCAAGTACGAGTCCGATCGCACGCAATACATCTGTCCCGGCAGCGCGGACGATTCCGAAGAACAACGTTACCGGGAACTCGCCGTGGCTGCATTTGAGGAGCTCGGCTGTTCCGGCTGGGGGCGCGTCGATTTCATGGCCGGGGCGGACGGCCAGCCTCTGGTACTCGAAGTCAACACGGTGCCCGGTATGACCAGCCACAGCCTCGTGCCCATGGCAGCCAGGCAAGACGGTATCGATTTCGACGAACTCTGCTGGCGCATCCTGGAAACCAGCGTTTCTTCGAGCGTAGCAGCGACCCGGCACATCGCAGAGGCAGCAGCCAATGGCACGTAAGCAAGCCAGGCGCCGCAAGCCGCAGTCTGCGAAGCGGATCACCATGCCGCGTATTCGTGTCGGCCGCATTATCACCCCGCTGATCGCCGTCGGTATCGTCGTCGCGACCTATCAGCTGAGCCTGACATTGCTCGATCGCCCGATTTCGTCGATCAAGATCAGCGGACCTTTCCAGCGCGTTTCCGCGCTGAGCATCGAAGAGGCGATCAGCGGTGAAATCGACGCAGGCTTCGTTGGCGCCGATCTCGACCGGATTCAGGAGCGCATCGTTGCATTGCCGTGGATCGATCAGGCGCGGGTGGCGCGGCGCTGGCCCAGCCAGATCTCGATCACGGTAACGGAACAGGTGCCTGCCGCTGTCTGGGGCGAGCGCGGGCTTCTGAATACCCGAGGCGAGCTGTTCGTTGCCGAGGCACGACATCCCCCTGCAGAGCTTCCACGCCTCAGCGGGCCGGACGAACGATCGGCCGAGGTTGCCAGGCGCTACCTTGAAGTTCGCGACCGGCTGATACCGGTCGGCCTGGATCTGCAGCGCGTGCACGTCGACGCGCGCGGCTCATGGGACATGACGCTGCAGAACGGCATAAACATCCGGCTCGGCCGACGCGATGTCGCGGGCCGCACCGAGCTTTTTCTTCGCGTCGTCGCGGACATCATCACGAGTCGCGAAAAAGAAATCGAGTACGTCGATATGCGTTACGGCAATGGGTTCACGATTGGCTGGAACGGCGGTGTGCCGACGCCGGCCCGAAAATCTCAAAAAACAGAGCGCGAAATGCTTGCAGCCCGGGGTGCGAACTGAATGTCCAAGCGACCTGACAAGAACCTGATCGTCGGGCTGGATGTCGGCACGTCGAAGGTCGTTGCGATCGTCGGGGAGATCAATGACGAGGGCGTGATCGAAGTTGTGGGGATCGGCTCTCATCCGTCCCGCGGGCTGAAGAAAGGCGTCGTCGTCAACATCGAGTCAACGGTGCATTCCATCCAGCGTGCCGTGGAGGAGGCGGAACTCATGGCGGGTTGCGACATTCACTCTGTCTATACCGGGATTGCCGGCAGCCACGTGCGCAGCCTGAATTCGCACGGCATCGTCGCCATACGTGACAAAGAGGTCAGTGCCAGTGATGTCGATCGCGTGATTGACGCGGCCCGAGCCGTAGCAATCCCGGCCGACCAGAAGATACTCCATATCCTTCCACAGGAATTCGTTATCGATAACCAGGAAGGCATACGCGAACCCGTCGGCATGTCGGGCGTGCGACTCGAAGCAAAAGTGCACATGGTGACCGGCGCAGAGAGCGCGGCGCAAAACATCGTCAAGTGCGTGCAGCGCTGCGGCCTCGAGGTCGACGACATCGTGCTGGAGCAGCTGGCATCCAGCTACGCGGTTCTCACGGATGACGAAAAAGAGCTCGGATCCTGCCTCGTCGATATCGGTGGCGGCACGACCGATATCGCGGTGTTTCTGGGAGGCGCAATCCAGCACACCGCCGTAATCCCCATCGCCGGCGACCAGGTAACCAACGATATCGCCGTGTCGATGCGCACGCCGACGCAATACGCGGAAGAGATCAAGATCAAGTACGCCTGCGCGCTTTCGCAGCTGGCAAATCCGGACGAAACCATCGAGGTTCCAAGCGTCGGCGAACGCCCGCCGCGCCGGCTGGCTCGTCAGACGCTCGCCGAAATTGTCGAGCCTCGATACGAGGAGCTGTTCGGACTGGTTCGCGATGAGCTTCGTCGAAGCGGCTTCGAGGAATTGATCGCCGCTGGCGTCGTCATCACCGGAGGCAGCGCCAAGATGGAAGGCGCCGTCGAGCTGGCAGAAGAGGTATTTCACATGCCGGTCCGGCTCGGATCGCCGCAATACGTCGAGGGGCTGATGGATGTCATTCGCAATCCGATTCATGCCACAGGCGTCGGGCTGCTTCTCTATGGGAAAGAAAGTTTGTCGCGTCGCGATCGGCGCAGTACACCGATCGGCGGCAATTTGGGTGAGGTTTGGGACCGCATGAAATCGTGGTTCCAGGGTCACTTTTAGAAAAACGGGGTTCGGTGAGTACCCCACAGGGAATTTAACAAGCGGAGGAAGACTCAATGTTTGAATTAATGGACGCGCATAGCTCTACTGCGGTCATCAAGGTCATCGGTGTCGGTGGCGGCGGTGGCAATGCAGTTGCGCACATGGTGGATACCGGCATCGAAGGTGTCGACTTCATCTGTGCAAACACCGATTCGCAAGCGCTGAAAGGATCGCGAGTGCGAACGTCGTTGCAGATTGGCTGCAATATCACGAAAGGACTCGGCGCCGGCGCCGATCCCGATATCGGCCGACAGGCCGCCATGGAAGATCGTGACCGCATCGTCGAAGTTATCGAAGGCGCGGACATGCTGTTTATCACGGCTGGCATGGGCGGAGGCACCGGAACCGGTGCTGCCCCGATCGTCGCACAGGTGGCGAAAGAACTCGGCATTCTTACCGTGGCCGTCGTCACCAAGCCGTTCATCATGGAAGGCGGCAAGCGCATGCAGATCGCGGAACACGGCATCGGCGAGCTCGGAAAATACGTGGACTCGTTGATTACGATTCCGAACGAGAAGCTGCTCACCGTGCTTGGGGGTGAAACCACATTGCTCGATGCGTTTCGTTCCGCCAACCAGGTGTTGCAAGGCGCGGTTCAGGGTATCGCGGAACTCATTACCCGACCTGGCCTGATCAACGTCGATTTCGCGGACGTCCGTACCGTCATGGCCGAGATGGGCATGGCCATGATGGGCTCCGGCGTGTCATCAGGCGAGGATCGTGCGCGCGAGGCGGCGGAAGCGGCCATATCCAGTCCGCTGCTCGAGGACATCAACCTGGCCGGTGCCAACGGTATTCTCGTCAACGTGACGGCAGGAACCGACCTGTCCATCGGCGAGTTCCAGGAAGTCGGCAACACGATCAAGGAATTCTCGTCCGAGAACGCTACGGTCGTCGTGGGCACGGTTATCGATCCTGAAATGACGGACAGGATCCGCGTTACCGTGGTTGCCACCGGCCTCGGCCAGCAGGCGCAGAACGCCGAATCGCCGATGCGGATCGTACGGCGGCCGGCGGCACAGTCGGAACCCAACTATCACACGCTCGACAAGCCGACGGTACAGCGCAAGCGCGCTGTCGGCGACGGCCTGGAGGCAGCCGGATTGCAGGAAGAGCTGCTGGATATCCCGGCGTTCCTTCGGCGTCAGGCCGACTGAGCGGCTCGGCTGCAAGCGGCGGTGCCACTCACTCACCGCCGGGGCTTTTTCCTTCGCTGTGCCGGCCCGGAACTATCCGGGCCGGCAGGCCTCGAAGCTGGGAGCAGCCGCTTCAACCGCTCTTCGAAGGTGCTGCGCTAAGGCACTGAATTCTTGTAGAGTTTTTCCTCCGTATGGTAATCTTCGCGCCAGCATGCTTCGACAACGCACACTAAAAACGACGATACGCGCGACCGGCGTCGGTCTGCACTCTGGCGAAAAGGTCTTCATGACGCTGCGCCCGTCGGCCGAGAATTCAGGAATCACGTTCCGCCGCGTGGATCTCGATCACCCGGTTGACATACCGGCCGATCCAGCGCTGGTCAGCGAGACGATGCTGGGAACCACGCTGACAAAAGACGGCGTCAGCGTAGCGACGGTCGAACACCTGATGTCGGCGCTGGCCGGACTGGGTATCGACAACGTCTACGTCGACCTGTCCGCGCCCGAAGTGCCGATCATGGACGGCAGTGCCGGTCCTTTCGTTTTCCTGCTGCAGTCGGCTGGTATCGAAGAGCAGCAGGCGGCCAAGAAATTCATCCGCATCAAAAAGAAAGTCCGTGTCGAAGAAGGCGACAAATGGGCGGAGTTCGTTCCGTCCAATGGCTTCAAGGTCGACTTCGAAGTCTCCTTCAATCACCCGGTCTTTAACAAGCTTTCGCAACGGGCACGCATCGATTTTTCGTCAACCTCGTTTCTCAAGGAAGTCAGTCGCGCGCGTACCTTCTGTTTCCTGCGCGATGTCGAGGCTCTGCGCGAGCGCAACCTTACGCTCGGCGGCAGTATGGACAATGCCATCGTTCTGGACGACTACCGCATTCTTAACGAGGACGGATTGCGCTATGCGAATGAATTCGTAATTCACAAGATCCTCGACGCCATCGGCGACGTCTACCTGCTGGGGCGCGGCCTGATTGGCGAGCTGCGTGCCTACAAGTCCGGACACGAACTGAACAACAAGCTGCTTCGCGCAATGCTCGCCGACGAATCGAGCTACGAGGAGGTGACGTTCGCGGACTCGAGAAAGGCGCCAATCTCCTACGCCACGCCCTCTTACGCCTAGGACTCTGCGCGGCGGAACGTGCTGCTGCCGCGCATGCGTCAGATCCGGGCTAGCCCTGGCTGACGCGGACCCTGCAGGAATGGGCCTTGACGCCCGACGCCTGGGCCGCCTTCAGCAATACGTCGGCCTCGAACCGCAGCCGGTTTGCCCAGGCCGAGCTAGCAGCGATAATCACCAGTTCACCGCCTTCCCGCACATTCGCGGCGACGATACCCTGGGCCTGACCGTCCGGGAGCGCCCTGGCCAGCAGGCCCGTCAGCTCGCCCATCTCGCGGGCGCGCCGGACGATATCACCCAACTCCCCGTTATTACTGGGATTTAGCAGGTTTCCGAGCTGTTTTGTGACCATAAATAGTGTGACGCAGGTAGCGCTTTTTCCCTGTGTGGGGTGACTCGAGTCACCGTTCCGCATGCAAACCTTGTAATAAAAACCGCCATTATGCATATTGTTGCACACGACAAGGGCAAACCCGCTGAAAAGCGGGGGCGCAAAACCACCGGTCTAAGGGATCCGATCCTAGGGCAGCGGGGCTACCGAAGTGAGGCAGCAAGTTGATAATAACGCGAAGAAGTGATTGCAGGGAGTCTGCCTGCGATAACCTGGCCTGCCCGATCGTCCTGGCATCAACTGAAACACGTCCGAGGCGTGCTTGATGAATATTGTAATTTTCGGCAAGGGGTTTGGAAGCCCCCGGCAATATAACCTGTCCGGGCCGCGTGCCGGCCTGGCTGCCGTTGCCGTGGCCGGCATTATCGTAAGCATAGGTTTCGGCGGCGGCTACTGGTACTCGTCGAAAACAGGATCGGGTGTCAGCAGCACAGAGCTGGTGGAACTGGCGGGCGAATTGCAGCAGCAGCAAGAAAACATTGCCGACATCCGTCAGGGCAACGAGGACACGCTGGACGCACTGGCGATTCGCATTGCCCAGATGAACGCGCGCGTAATACGCCTGGACGCGCTCGGCCGCCGCCTGACGGAAATGGCCGACATCGAGGAGGGCGAGTTTGATTTTGATTCGGATCCCGCGATGGGTGGTCCGGAGGAACCCATGAGCGCCGGCTCAAACGTCGCTGTCCCCGAAGTTGTCGACGCCATGCAGTCGCTGGGCAACCAGTTGAGCAGCCGGGAGGCACAGCTGAACGTGCTCGAGAGCGTGCTGATGAACCAGAACCTGAAAGAGCGCGTCTATCCGCACGGAAGGCCGGTCGGCTCGGGCTGGATTTCGTCCTATTTCGGCAAGCGTACCGATCCGTTTACCGGCAAAGCCGCCAATCACACTGGCGTTGATTTCGCCGGCAAGATGGGCGCTGAGATAGTTGCGGTGGCCGATGGCGTCGTGACCTGGTCCTCGGACCGTTATGGCTATGGCATCATGGTCGAAATCAATCACGGCAATGGCTACTCGACGCGCTACGCACACAACTCGGAGAATCTCGTTTCCGTCGGGGACGAGGTCAAGAAAGGCCAGGTCGTCGCGCTGATGGGCGAAACCGGCCGGGCAACCGGACCGAACCTGCATTTCGAGGTCCTGCACAATGGCAGTCGCGTCAATCCGGTCCGGTTTATCCGCGAATCGTCGAAGTAAGCCAGTTTAATCCCCGTTAAAACTCCTGAGGCGCTGCGGGCGAGCGGCGCCCGGTCACTTGTGTTCGCAAAAAAAGACCTCACATCCACACATTCCATTCTAAATAGCGCCGCAACCCCTTAGAATAGCGGCCTTTGTTTTTCCGGGAGCCCTAGGTGGCCAATGTCCTGACCAGCATTTTCGGCAGCCGCAATCAGCGGCTGCTGCGCCAGTACTCGAAGGTTGTCAAGAAGATCAACGCGCTCGAAGAGGGCGTGCAGGCGCTCGACGATGCGGCGCTGCGCGAGAAGACAGCCGAATTCAAGCAACGATACCGGGACGGCGAGACCCTGGAGCAGCTCTTGCCCGAGGCCTTTGCCGTCGCCCGGGAGGCGTCCCAGCGAACGTTGCATATGCGGCCTTTTGACGTGCAGCTGATTGGCGGCATGGTACTGCACGACGGCAATATCGCTGAAATGCGTACTGGCGAGGGTAAGACGCTGATGTCGACGCTGCCCGCCTATCTGAACGCGATTAGCGGCGATGGCGTACACGTTGTCACCGTGAATGAGTATCTTGCGCAACGCGATGCCGACTGGATGCGTCCCATCTACGAGTTCCTCGGCCTCACGGTCGGTGTCTCCAAGAGCGGTCAGACCCAGGAACAGAAACGCGCCGCTTATGCGTCCGACATCACCTACGCCACCAACAACGAGCTGGGCTTCGACTATCTGCGCGACAATCTCGCCTTCGCGACCGAAGACAAGGCGCAGCGCAAGCTCAATTTTGCCATCGTGGATGAGGTCGATTCGATCCTGATCGACGAGGCGCGAACACCGCTTATTATTTCCGGTCCGGCTGAATCCAGCACGGACCTGTATGCGCAAATCAACAAACTGATACCGAAGCTCAGGCAGCACGAGGAAACCGAAGAGCCGACAAATTACGATATTACGGCCAATCGCGTAACGCTGGTGGATCAGAAGGGCAAGGCGATAAGCGTCGAGGGTGCCGACGGCGAACGCTCCGAGGTCATGCCACTTGCAGAAGCGGTCGCGATCGCCGAGGAGCGGGATGCGGATGTCGTGCTCACAGACGCTAGCAAGAAGATCGCTGCGTGCCGGCTGATCAGTCGCGGCGACTATACCGTCGACGAGAAATCCAAACAGACCCACATGACCGAAGAAGGCCACATGAAGGTCGAGTCGCTGATGGCAAAGGCCGGCCTGCTAGCCGAGGGCGAGAGCCTCTACGACGCGGGCAATATCCGCCTTCTGCATCACCTGAATTCGGCGCTGCGAGCGCATGCGATCTATCAACGGGATGTCGACTACATCGTAAAAGACGGAGAAGTCATCATTGTCGATGAGTTCACCGGCCGCACCATGCCGGGTCGTCGATGGGGCGACGGGCTGCACCAGGCCGTCGAAGCCAAGGAAGGCGTCGCCATCAAGCAGGAAAACCAGACGGTCGCGTCGATTACTTTCCAGAATTTCTTCCGTCTTTACAATAACTTATCGGGTATGACGGGCACGGCCGACACCGAGGCGTTCGAGTTCCAGCAGATCTACGGACTCGAGGTTGTCGTTATCCCCACCAACAAGGAAATGATTCGCGATGACCAGCCGGACCTGGTCTACCTGACCGAGAAGGACAAGTATGAAGCCATCGTCGAAGACATCGTCGACTGCAAAGAGCGCGGTCAGCCGGTTCTCGTCGGTACGACATCGATTGAGGCGTCGGAACTGCTGTCGTCCTTTCTGAAAAAGAAGTCCATCAGTCACGAGGTACTGAACGCCAAGCAGCACGAACGTGAGGCACAGATCGTGCAAAATGCCGGTCGGCCGGGCGCAATAACCATCGCGACAAACATGGCTGGTCGCGGTACCGATATCGTGCTCGGCGGAAGCCTCGATGCCGATCTGGCGAACGCCGGAGTCGACGCGGACGAAGCCGCGATCCGCGCCGATTGGGAAGAACGCCATGCGGCGGTAGTACAAGCTGGCGGCTTGCATATTATCGGCACGGAACGACACGAGTCACGGCGTATCGACAATCAGCTGAGAGGCCGTTCAGGCCGCCAGGGTGACCCGGGCTCGAGCCGTTTCTATCTGTCGATGGAGGATACGCTGATGCGTATCTTTGGCGACCCCGAGCGCACCAAGAGCCTGTTGTCCCGCGCGGGCATGCGCGAAGGCGAGGCCATCGAGAGTCGTCTCCTGACGCGCCAGATTGAGCGCGCTCAACGCAAGGTCGAATCGCACAACTTCGACATACGCAAGAACCTGCTCGAGTACGACGACGTTGCCAACGATCAGCGCAAAGTCGTGTATCACCAGCGCTCCGAACTCATGGACGCCGAGGATATTTCAGACTCGGTAGCTGCGATTCGTGACGAAGTTCTGCAGTTGACAGTGCAGCAATATGTTCCGCCACAAAGTCTCGACGAGATGTGGGATACGGAAGGCCTGAGCCAGGCACTCGAATCGGAATTCGGGCTGCACCTCGAGGTGTCGCGCTGGGCGAACGAAGACAAGACGCTGAGCGCCGAGGCGATATGCGAACGCTGCGTTGAAGAAGCCAGAAAGGCCTACGAGAAAAAGGTCAGCGAGATCGGCGACGAATTGATGCGTGGCGTGGAAAAGCAGGTGATGCTGCGGCAGCTGGACCATCACTGGAAGGAACATCTGGCCGCAATGGATCATCTACGCCAGGGAATCGGACTGCGCTCCTACGCGCAGAAGAATCCCAAGCAGGAGTACAAGCGGGAAGCTTTCGAGATGTTTGGCGCCATGCTCGAGCAGGTGAAGCACGACACGATCAGCATTCTTTCCCGCATCCGAATACAGGGCGAGGAAGATCTGGCCGAAATGGCGCGGCGACGACAGGCCGCGGACGCGATGAAGTTTCAGCACGCGGAGGCATCGGCACTCGGTGCAAGACCGGCACCGCAGGGCGGCCCGCCGACGTCACCAGCTGCTCCCGCGGTATTACCGTTCGTCCGTGACGGCCGCAAGATCGGTCGCAACGAGCCCTGTCCCTGCGGCTCCGGAAAGAAATTCAAGCAGTGCCACGGC
>JBFELT010000001.1:0-55373 GCA_041552015.1 Woeseiaceae bacterium | reverse complement strand
GCATTTGCCAACGCGCCTGCGACCGAGCAGATCGACGCTATTGCGGCGAAGCGATTGAGCCGATTCATGCCGTCACTGCTGTGCGAGGTCCTGCGGTCAAGCGAGCCACTGACGGCACTGACACGCGTTCTGGATGTGGTGGCACACGTCCTTCGTCGCAGCGCCTACCTGGCCCTGCTGAACGAAAATCCTGCGGCGATGCGCCGGCTCGTGGATCTCTGTGCTCGCAGTCGTTACGTTGCGGATCAGATTGCCCGCCAGCCTGCGCTGCTCGATGAGCTGCTGGATCCCCAGCTGTATTCGAGCGCCGTGGGCAAGTCGGATCTGGAGGAAGAGCTCCGGGCGCGAACGTCGGCCATTGCCCGCGGCGACAGCGAGGCGCGCATGGACTCGATCGTCGGCTTTCAGCGGGCGATAAAATTCCGCATCGCGGTCGCCGACTTCACCGGTAGCCTGCCGATCATGAAGGTCAGTGACGGACTCACGTGGCTTGCCGAAACGGTCCTCGAAGAGGCCCTGAGCGTCGTCTGGGAGGATATGACGGCGCGACATGGCGTGCCCTGCTACACGATCGATGGCAAGAAGCACGAGGCGGGCTTCGGTATCGTCGGCTACGGCAAACTGGGCGGGCTCGAGCTGTCCTACGGCTCCGACCTGGATATCGTCTTCCTGCACGACTCACGTGGGAAGTCGCGAGCAACCGACGGCGAGAAATCGCTCGATAACACCCTGTTTTTTGCCCGTCTCGTCAGGCGACTGGTGCTTTTCCTGACCACGCAGACCGGTTCCGGTTCACTCTATGATATCGACACCCGCTTGCGGCCGGACGGCCGCTCCGGACTGCTCGTTACGAGCACCGAAGCATTCGAACGCTACCAGGAAGACAACGCGTGGACATGGGAACACCAGGCGCTGCTGCGCGCGCGCCCGGTAGCGGGAAGCCCCGCCGTGGCACGCGAATTCGAACGAATCCGCAGGGACACGCTGATCGATCGTGTCAAGCGCGACTCGCTGCGCGCCGACGTGATTTCAATGCGCCAGCGGATGCGCAAGCAACTGGACAAGACCAGTGATGAGTATTTCGACCTCAAGAACGGTGTCGGGGGGATCGGCGACATCGAATTCCTCGTTCAGTACCTGGTGCTGAGCAGGGCGAAAACGGACCCGCAGGTTATCCATTTCACCGATAACATCCGGCAACTGGATGCGCTCGTCGAAATCGGCGCGCTCGATGCCGAGGTCGGTCGCCGACTGCAGGACTGCTATCGCTCGTACCGCCTGGTGCAGCATCACCTGGTTATCGACGGTCGACCGGCACTCGCCAGCGCCGCCGATTTTCGGCCGGAGCGTGAATTCGTGGAGGGCATCTGGAGCCAGTGGCTCGATTGAGCATGGCCGCGGCGCCACACAGCGCATATAATTTGCGGCCAGCAACCGTTTCAGCAGAGGACAGCCGTGGCAGCCAGAGCAGGCACTGTCGACCAGAATCTCATTCCCGCCAATGCACAGCACAACTACGGCGTCAGGCCCAGGGACCTGCCGCTCAGCTGTCCGATGCCGGGCATGTACCTGTGGAATTCGCACCCCAAGGTGTACCTGCCTATCGAAGAGACTGGCGATGCGAAGTGTCCGTACTGTGGCGCGCAATACCATCTTACGTCGTCCGACGACTAGGGACTGTTGGCGCGATATGAGCGTGTCAACGTGCCCTGGCGATTCGGCGATCCCTGCCCCACGGGAAACAGCATCATGCATATCGTAACTGGCGGCGCCGGCTTCATTGGCAGCAACCTGGCTCGCTCGCTGGCGGACCATGGCCACGACGACGTTGTCATCGTCGATGATCTCGAGGACGGCCACAAGATTGCCAATATCGCGGATCTGCCGATAGCGGACTACCTCGACAAGGACGACTTCCTGAAGCTGATCGAATCCGACAAGGGTTTTAGCCGGGGAATCAAGGTCCTGTTTCACCAGGGCGCCTGTTCCGAAACGACGGAGTGGAACGGCCGCTACATGATGGCGAACAACTACGACTACTCCAAGCGGCTGCTGCATAACTGCCTGACGAATGCGACGCCCTTTATTTATGCGTCGTCGGCGGCCGTCTACGGAGGCTCCAAGACCTTCGTCGAGGATCCGCTGTTCGAAAATCCGCTCAACGTCTACGGATATTCCAAGCTGCAGTTCGACCGCTACGTGCGGCGCGTGGCGACCGCGCCTGACAGCCAGGTCGTGGGCCTGCGGTACTTCAACGTTTACGGCCCTCGCGAGCAGCACAAGGGCAGCATGGCCAGTGTTGCGTTTCACTTTAACAACCAGGTTCAGAGCGACGGGGAAGCGCGTCTGTTTGCCGGCACGGACGGTTACGGCGATGGCGAGCAGTTGCGCGACTTCGTCTATGTCGATGACATCTGTGCCGTGAATCTCTGGTACCTGAAGAACCCGGACGTCTCCGGCATTTTCAATGCCGGAACCGGGCGGGCGCAGCCCTTTAACGACGTCGCAAATGCCGTCATCCAATGGCATGGCAAGGGAAAGATTCGTTACGTGCCTTTCCCGGATCACCTGGAAGGCGCCTACCAGAGCTTTACGCAGGCGGATCTGACACAGCTTCGAGCGTCCGGATGCGACGTTGATTTCCGTCCGGTCGAGAGCGGCGTCGCCGACTACCTGGACCAGCTTTGCGGCCGTCAGAAGTCCTGAATCCCGCAACGCTGATCGTCGGACCGAGCTGGGTCGGCGACATGGTCATGGCGCAGGCGCTTTTCAAATTCCTGAAAGCCGAGAGACCGGCCAGGCCGCTGGACGTCCTGGCCCCTGCCTGGTCGTTGCCAATCGTCGAGCGCATGCCCGAAGTCCGCCGTGGCATCGCGGCGGAGACCGGCCATGGTGAAGTCGGACTCTTGAAGCGCAGGCGTATCGCCCGGTCTCTGAAAGACGAGGCATACGAACAGGCCATTGTGCTGCCGCGATCCTTCAAGTCGGCACTGATCCCGTGGCTCGCGCGAATCCCCAGGAGGACCGGCTATCGCGGCGAATCGAGGTTCGGCCTGATCAACGACGTCCGCACTTTCGATCCCAGGGTACTGGATCAGACGGTGAAGCGCTTTCTCGCCCTGGGCGTTGCCGAGGGCGGCAGCCTGCCGACAGTGCCATACCCGAGCCTGTCGATCGACGCGGATCGTCAGCGCCGCCTGCTGGGGGAGCTGGCATTAGGCGACGGGCGGCCGATCGTAGCAATGATGCCTGGCGCCGAGTACGGACCCGCGAAATGCTGGCCGCTGGAGCATTTCGCGACGCTGGCGCGGCGCCTGGTCGGCGAAGGTTACGATGTGTGGATCCTGGGATCCGAGAAGGATCGTACTGCGGGGGCCGCCGTCGCAGGGACCGCCGGAGTTACCGATCTCTGCGGCAGGACCTCGCTGGCCGACGTCATCGACCTGCTGGCATGCGCGGAGCAGGCCGTCAGCAACGACTCCGGCCTGATGCACATCGCTGCGGCGGTCGGCATTCACGTGCATGCAATCTACGGCTCCTCGTCGCCCCACTTCACGCCGCCGCTGACCGATCGTTGCGACGTGCATTACCTGGACCTGGAGTGCAGCCCCTGTTTCGAGCGGGACTGCCCGCTCGGACATCTTCGCTGCCTCAAGGACCTTGCGCCGGAGCTCGTACTCGACAGCATCCGATCGGCCGCGGGCGGTGCAGGCACCACGATCGCCTGAGTTCGAGACGCAGCCCGGGTCGCGAAAGTCAGAGAGCGCCGAAAAAATCGTCGATCTTGTGCCGAACGTCGGCGATCGTGATCAATTCCATGGCGCGCGGATCGCGCACTCGCTGCCCCCATCGAAGCGCGTCGACGTCCCGCCCGAGGTACTTCCTGACGGCGTCGGGGTAGCGGTTGACGGTGAGTGCGCGCGAAAGATACGGACCGGTGCGGTCCGGATTCGAGCTGGCAAACAGGGCGATGACCGGCGTATTCACCGTGGTTGCCATGTGTGCCGGTCCGGAGTCCGGGCAAATCACCAGGCGCGCGGCGCGGATGAGCGCCAGCAGCTCCTTCAGCGAGGTCTTTCCCACCAGGTTCAAGGCGCCGGCGTCCTCGAGCGCCTTGCCGTAGCGCTGCTCAATGCCGGAGTTGCCGCCGGTCACGACGACCCTGCAATCGAACTTATCCTGAAGATAGCGAATCGTCGCCGCGTAATTGTCTACGGGCCAGTTCCTGTAATTGCGGCTGCGCTGACTGCTGCAGGGGCTGATCATGACGAGCGCCTTGCCGGTCTCGAGAAAGCGTTCGGCAAACGCCTCGGCAGTTGCCGGCAGCGGTATGTCCCAGCGAAGTTCTCGCTCGCGGGCGCCGATTGCCGTGGCAAAAGACATCATGGCTTCGAGCGCGTGTTCGCCGGCAGCAGCGGGAATGCGACGATCCGTAAACAGCCACTGGAAATCGCGAGCCCGTGCCCTGTCAAAGCCCAGCCTCGTCGTTGCGGAAATGCGCCGACAGAGAAGATTCGCTCGCATCGAGGCGTGCATGCACAAGGCGACGTCGAAGCGACGATCGCCGAGCTGCACGTCGACGTCCCTGTATGCGCGTAAGCCCAGGGATTTATCGAAAACGACGAAATCGATATCGGCAATATCGGCCATCAGTGACGCTTCGGTTTTGCCGATGATCCATGTGATCCTGGCGTCGGGCCAGTTGTCCTGAAGGCGCCGCACGACGGCCAGCGCGTGACAGGTGTCGCCAATGGCCGAGAGGCGCAGAACACATAGCGACCCCGGCTTCGATTGGACGGCTAAATCAGGCATCATCAAATCAGACTAGTCGACAAAGAGGGGCGGGAGGTTTGACAGAAACCGTCGAGAAAACAGCGACCGGCGCCATCCTATACGATAAGGCCATTATCAACCAGATATCGGAAGAGCGCTTCGAAGCCGGTGGTTGGCCTCACGCCGAAGCGCTGAGCGGCGCATTGGGCTCCGGCGGCCGGGGAAACACGATGTACGTCGGCAACGTGCCGCGCCAGTTCGTCTTGCGGCATTATATGCGCGGCGGCCTGCTGGGGAGGCTGGTTCGCGATACCTTCATATACTCCGGGCCCGACAAGACACGGTCATTCCGGGAGTGGCGATTGCTGGACAAGTTGTCGTCCAACAATTTCAATGTGCCGCGCCCCGCGGCCGCTCGCTACTGCCAGCATGGCACGTTCTACACGGCGGACATTATTACCGTACGCATACCGGGTGTCGTGTCATTGTCGGTCTACATCAGCGAGAACAGGCCCGATGCCGCGTTTTGGGAATCGCTCGGTGCATCGATCTACAGCTTCCATGAGGCGGGCGTCTATCACGCCGACATGAACGCCTATAACCTGCAGATCGACAAATCCGGAGAGCTTTGGATGCTCGATTTCGACAAGGGTGCCTTACGGCCGCGCGGTGCCTGGCAGCAGCAGACGCTCGCGCGTCTGCATCGTTCCCTGCACAAGGTCGTCGGCCTGGACCCGGCACTGAATTTTCGTGCGCCGAATTGGGAGCAGCTTCTGCAAGGCTATTTCGACGCGTCGAGATCGGCGTAGTAGTCAGGGTAGCCGTCGGGCAGGTCCTTGAACTTCCGGTGCACCCAGAAGTACTGCTCCGGACAGCTGCGCACGTGCTGCTCGAGCAGATCGATATAGCGCTTCGTATCCGCGACGGGATCATCGCTCGGAAAGTTTTCGAAAGCGGGATACAAGGTCAGCTCGTAGCTTGAATCGCTGCAGCGCCGCGGGAAGAACGGCACGACTACCGCCTCGCCGAGGCGTGCCAGCGTAGAGGTTGCGGTCGTGTGCATTGCCGGGATGCCGAAGAACGGTATGACCTCGGAGCCCTTGCGGTTGTAGCTCTGATCCGGCGCATACCAGACGGCGCGATTGGCGCGCAGACTTCGCACCATCCGCTTGATATCGCGTTTCTCAATGGTCGACTCGGCCGAGCGCTCGCGGCCCGTGCGCTGCAGCTCCGTCATGAATTCGCTGCGGTTTCGGCGGAAGACCGCATCGAAGGGAGGCATGTTCAGGCTGAGGACGCGCCCCATGATTTCCAGCGTCGTGAAATGCGCGCTGAGCAGGATCACGCCTTTCCCTGACTTGAGGGCCTTGTGCACGTGCTCGATGCCGATCAGCCGGGTTATCGACTGCAGGTGCCTGTCCGAGGCCCAGCGGCCGAGCCCCATTTCAATCACCGTCATGCCGAGCGCTTCGAAATGATCGCGGGCAAGCGCGTCGCGCTCATCAGGCGAGAGTTCCGGAAAGCAGAGTTCCAGGTTGCGCCGTACCACCGCCCGGCGCGAACCGCCGAGGGCGTGCGCAAGACGTCCGAGCACGCGGCCTGTCGCCAGCGCGGCGCGGTGCGGCAACAGGCAGATCAGTCGCAGCACAGCCATGCCAAACCAGATGGGCCAGTAGCGGGGAGTCCAGTAGCTGGACAGGGGTTTGCGTGCCGCGCTCATCGGGAACGCAGTTTACTCGGACATGCCGTCTACGTAACCACCGGTATCTGGTTTCGACTGGACTCCCGGGGCAATCTCGTCGGTGACGATGTGAGCCGCCTCGATACCCACGTGAAAGGCGGCGAATCCCGGCATGACGACCTGGTTTCGCGCCAGGCCGATAATGCGGCCCGCGTAGGGCGAAAAGAGTTCCGTGCGCTGATTGCTCATGGGGTCCGTTATCGTGCCGAGCAGGTCGCCCTTGCGGACCGTACTGCCAAGGCTGACGTCCGCCAGCAAGATGCCGCCGTTGTTGGCGCGCACCCAGGATGAACGATAGTAAACGGGCTCCGGATCACCCCAGAAGCGCGTCTTTCGGGTCATTCCCAGCGTGCTCAGCAGGGTTTCGATTCCCTTGACGCCGTGTTTGACCTCGGCCAGCTCCAGCTGCGAGGGACCGCCGGCCTCGACCGTTACGGCAGGGATGCCGGCCATTGTTGCCGCATGTCGCAAGGTGCCAACCGTCGGAGAGCTGTGCAGGACAACCATGGAACCGAATCCCTGCGTCAGCGTAACGACGTCGGGATTCCTCAGGTCGGCGCGAATCTGCGGCAGGTTGGCACGTTCGAACGAACCGGTGTGCAGGTCGACGAGCGCGTCGCAGTGCGCGATAACATCGTTGAACAGCGCATTTGCGATACGCGCCGCAGCGCTGCCGTTGGGATTGCCCGGGAAGTAGCGATTCAGATCACGCCTGTCCGGAAGGTACCGCGAACCGCGGCGGAAACCCTGAACATTGACGATCGGAACGCCGATGACGGCGCCGGACAATTTGCCCGGCGAAATTTCGTGCAGAACGCGGCGAACGATTTCGATGCCGTTGAGCTCGTCACCGTGCACGGCAGCCGTCAGGCACAGTGTCGGGCCGGGCAGCGAGCCGTTGACGACCAGCACCGGCGTGGAAACCGGCACGCCCTCGAACAGCTCGGTGGCTGACCACGCGAGACGCTGCGTGGTACCCGGCATGATCTCGGCGCCGAGCAGCAACAGCGGCGACGCCTGACCTTCCGCGGTTAATACGGCATCCGCCAGTGGCACCAGGTGTTCATGGGCGGGCACCGCTTCGACGAGTTCCTCGGCGGCGGCCGACGTCTCGCTGGAACGCGAGTCGCTGTCGAAGGTCGTATCCTCGACAATGTCGGTGCCGTCGTCGGAAGGCTCGACCGCTGCCTCGCCGGCGAACAGCGGAGCGGCGGGCAAGGCCAGCAACAGGCATGCCAGGTATTGGCAAATGCCTGCACAAGTGTCAGATTGGCGGTCAGTGTCGCGCATGGATAATCGTTAAGTTACGCCAGATTGGCGAAATTTTCCGTGAACTAATCAATAATTTACGATTGAAACTTGAAATTATGCAAAAGACAAGCATTCCTCGCTGTTTCTGGCCGATTATACTGCTGGGCATGGCCGCGGCAGCGGCCGACGACACCTTTCCGCAGCCGCCGGAGCTCAATCCGGACGTCGACTTCTGGGTCTCGGTGTTCACGCGATATTCCACCGACGAAGGTCTGCTGCACGACAATCGAAACCTGGCCGTGGTCTACGCGCGGCTGGACATGCCGGCGAAACTCTCGAGGCGAGAGCGACAGCGGCGCGTTGAGAATCGTCGCAAGAAGATTCGAGCCGTATTGCAGTCACTGGCGTCCGGCAAACGTGACAATCTCAGCGACGAGGAAGCCAGGGTGCTGGCGCTGTGGCCGGAGGACGTGAGCAACAGCACGCTGTCGGCGGCGACAAAGCGCATTCGTTTCCAGCAGGGCCTCAGCGATCGCTTCAGGGAGGGGCTGCAGCGCTCGGGTCGGTGGCGTGACTTCGTCAACGAGCAGTTCACGGCGCTTGGCGTCCCTGTTGAAATCGCCGCGCTGCCACACGTCGAGTCTTCCTACAATCCCGAAGCACGCTCGCACGTTGGCGCGTCCGGCATCTGGCAGTTCACGCGCAGCACCGGAAGGCGCTACATGCGTGTGGATCACGTAGTCGATGAGCGCAACGATCCCTATGCGGCCACGCGCGCCGCCGGCAGGCTGATGGCCTACAACTATTCGATTACCGGCAACTGGCCCATGGCGATTACGGCGTACAATCATGGCCTCGCCGGCGTCCGTCGCGCGATGCGCAAGCACGGCGACACGGCCTATGTCGAGATACTCCGAAACTACAATGGACGGACCTTCGGCTTTGCCTCGAGGAATTTCTACGTTGCATTTCTGGCCGCCAAGGAAGTCGACCAGAATGTCGAGCGATACTTCCCGGGCCTCGTTTATGAAAAGCCGACGGATTATTCGACAGCCAGTTTGCCAGCCTATGTTTCGGTTGCCGGCCTGTCAGAGGCGCTGGGAACCACGCCGAAGGAAATCCGCAAACACAACCCGGGGCTGCAGGCGACGATATGGCAGGGCAGCAAGTACCTGCCCAAGGGCTACGAATTGCGCATGCCGGCGAATGCCCTGGATCAGCCGTTGAGCACGCTGCTGTCGGGGCTGCCGGCGGACAGCCTGTACGACAGGCAGTTGCCTGACCTGTTTCACAAGGTTGCCCGCGGCGACACCCTGTCGCAGATCGCGGAAGCATACGACACGCGGGTCTCGACGCTGGTGGCCCTCAATAATCTCAGCAGCAGCCATCGCATTCGCATCGGCCAGAACCTGAGGCTTCCGGCGGCCGGGCCGGCGCCGGCGGTCGTAACGCCGCCCATGGCGGAGGTGCCAGCGGTCGTCGCCTCTGCGCCTGTCGCCGACATGGCTACTGAAGAGGAGGAAATCGCGGTCGCCGAGCTTACACCGGCGGCCCTCGCCGAGGACCTGGTTGCCGGGCCGGAGCCGGCGATGCAGACGGACCTGTTATCCGATCCCAGCGACTACAGCGTAGCCGACGACGGTAGTATCGAGGTGCAGCCGCTGGAAACGCTCGGGCACTACGGCGACTGGCTGGAGATCCGCACGCAGCGACTGCGTGACCTCAATGCACTTGCTTTCCGAACACCGGTCGAGGTTGGGCGGCGCATCCGGCTGGATCTCGGCACGGTCGACGCAAAGACCTTCGAGGAACGACGCATTGCCTACCATCGTCAGCAGCAGGACAGCTTCTTCAGGCGTCATGTCATAAGCGGTGTGACCGAGTACACGATTCGCGATGGCGACTCTGTCTGGGTGCTTGCGCTGCGAAAATACGATGTGCCACTTTGGCTGCTTCGTCAGTACAACCCGGGCCTTGACCTGCAGAAGATCCGCCCGGGCACGCGCCTGCAATTTCCCGTCCTGACCGACGCCCAGACTGGCTGATGGAGTCTGGCGCCAGGACCCTGTTGCTGAAACTGCTGCCGGTCGTGATCCTTATCCTGGCGGCGTCGCTCTGGTTTGCCGATGTCGAAAACGGTCAGCCGTACCTGCTGCGAAACCTGCTGCCGCTGCTGGTCCTGTTGTTGCTCGCTGCGCTGACCCTGTATCTCGGCGGTGGCGACTGGTCCGGCAAGGGCTGGCGCATGCCGCTGGCAACACTCGGCTTTGCGATTCCGGCGCTGGGGCTTTCCGCCTACCTGCACTATGCCTACGCGGTCAATCTCGGTGACATGTTTGGCGACGCACAGTACCCGGGTCGCGTGTTTCGCTACCTTCCCGCCTATACGCTCGTTGCCGGGGCTATCGGATTCGCAATAGGCTGGATCGTTGGTCGAAACGTCTAGCCCGCGGCCGGGCTGGTCTGCAGCAGGTTGGAATGTGCCCGGTCGACGTGTGACCTGCAGCATAGGCGGCACGCGAAAGGTTTGCTAGGCTTACTGCTGAGCCAGTCAATTTCCGCTTATGAACAAATACCTGTTTGCAAAAGCCCTGTTGTTTCCCCTGCTGCTCGGCCTGACCGTATCGACGCTGCCGGTGGTCGTCCAGGCGGGCGATTTCCCGATAGCCGACAAGGTCATTATCGAGAAAGCGGCCCGCAAGCTGCATTTGCTGCGAGATGGCGAGGTATTCCGGACTTTCAAGATCGCCCTCGGAATCCGCCCGGTGGGTGACAAGAAGAAGGAAGGCGACTTCAAGACACCGGAGGGGCGCTACGTGCTGGACAGCCGCAATCAGAACAGCGACTTTTTTCTTTCCATCCATGTCTCCTATCCCGATGAGACGGATCGCCGGGAAGCAGGCAAGCTGGGCGTCGATCCGGGCGGAGCGATCATGATTCACGGCCAGCCGAACGAGCCGACAATGTCCGAAACGTATTATCGGACCCAGGACTGGACCAATGGCTGCATAGCGGTCTCAAACTCTGACATGATCGACATCTGGCTGATGACCGGCGAGAATACTCCGATTGAAATCCGTCCCTGAAGAAAACAAAAACCCGTGCTGAACAAGGCGACCCAGTTCGTCGATGCAGAAGTGTGGCCCGAGGGTAGCCTCGAGGTCCTCTCCCAGTTCGAAGTAGACCAGCTGAAGAGCGGCGGGGCGGGTGGCCTCTATCCGCTGCTGCGCCGCTGCATGCTTGCCGTACTGCATGCCGACAGCAAGAACGACGACGCCCGTGCGCTGCTGGATACCTACAGGGATTTCGAGATCGGCTTCATCCAGCAGGACAGGGGCCTCAAGGTATCGCTGACGAACGCTCCGGCGGAAGCTTTCGTCGACGGCAAGATGATTCGGGGCACGCGAGAACTGCTGTTCGCGGTGCTGCGCGATATCGTGTTTACGCGCAATGACATCATGGAAGGCGGCCGCTTTGATCTGCAAAGTTCCGACGGTGTTACCAACGCGGTATTTCACATCGTTCGCAACGCGAAGCTTCTGCAGCTGCCGGCGGAGGTGAATCTCGTGGTTTGCTGGGGCGGGCATGCCATCAGTCGCAGCGAGTACGACTATTCCAAGAAGGTCGGGTATCAGCTGGGCCTGCGGGGGCTAAACGTCTGCACCGGCTGCGGCCCCGGCGCGATGAAAGGTCCGATGAAAGGCGCAACAATCGGTCATGCAAAGCAGCGTATACGTGGCGGCCGTTACATTGGTATTACCGAACCGGGCATCATCGCCGCCGAATCACCGAATCCGATCGTCAATTCGCTAGTCATCATGCCCGACATGGAGAAGCGGCTCGAGGCCTTCGTTCGGCTTGGACACGGCATCATTGTCTTCCCCGGCGGGGTCGGTACGGCCGAAGAAATCCTGTACCTGCTCGGTGTGTTGATGCAGCCGGGCAATCACGGCCAGCCGATGCCCATAATCATGACGGGACCGGCATCCTCTCAGGCCTATTTCAGGCAGATCGACAAGTTCGTTGCCGAGATTCTCGGGGACGAGGCGAGAAAGCGCTATCAGATCATCATCGACGATCCGATGGAGGTAGCGCGTCAGATGAAACAGGGGCTCGACGATGTCCTGGCGTTCCGCGACAAACACGGTGACGCCTATTACTTCAACTGGCGCCTGCAGATCGACCCGTCTTTTCAGCGTCCTTTCCAGGCGAGTCACGAATCGATGCAGAAACTCGATCTCAATGAGGATCTGCCTCGGCATGAACTGGCCGCAAACCTGCGGCGCGTGTTCTCCGGCATCGTATCCGGCAACGTGCGCGAGGATACGGCCGAGTTGATTGAGCGCAATGGACCGTTCGAGATCGACGGCTCACAGCGAATCATGACGCTGCTGGATGATCTGCTGGCCGGATTCGTGGCGAGCAAACGCATGAAGATCTCCTCGGGCGAGTATCGGCCCTGCTATGTGATTAAGTAAAACCACTACTTAAGTTACTGAAATAAAAAAAGAAAAAGGATTTGGCATTGTGATGCAGTTCCTGTGAATTGCGGGCATTTCACCCTAGTATTTAGTCAAAGGATTGACCGAGCAGACTCAATGCCAGATAGCAAAAACATGAGATGGGTTGACGGTTTTGGCACGGACGCCGAAGCCGATTCCAAGACCGACGAAGCGGCCGTGAATGTGGAAGAGCCGGCCGCCAATGACGCGGACGGCTGGAAGCAATACCGTCGCTGGATTTCGAAAGCGCCGGCGACACGCACCCGGCGTGCCGGCATCGATCCCGCCCTGTATTCCTGGAAAGGCTATCGTGACTGGTCGGACCAGGTTAAACGCAGCTGGATGAAAGACTCCGACGAAGACTGAGCAGCTACGATCCCCGATATGTAAAACGCCGGCGGTAGCCGGCGTTTTTCGTTTGCGTCAGCGGCTCACGGCGGCAGGCAAAAATGCGAATTTCATCGCATTGAAAACGCGAACTGCGTCTGGTTTCCGGGCACTATTCGAATCGCTCGCGAAGCCGTGTAGCAAGCTGTGATCTGCCTCACGGCCGCCGGTATTGCGGCGTCCTATAGTTGCCATTCGTGACTCACCATCGTCCTGAATGAAGAGTATGTCTAGCAACCACAAGAAAGCGGATTTTGCCGTCGCCGCATTGAAAAACGAATCTGCACGGCAGCGTTGGGAGCTTTTTCACCGCGCGATCGCCCACGCCAAGGAATCCAATAACGCCGCGTTGCTCGACGCGGATACACATAATGCCGACGCCGAGAGCGGCGGGCCGCTACTGTCTATCATTCGCTAGGATCGCATTCGTGGAAAGGCTGCTGCAGTACCTCGACGATATCGACGACATGCTCGGTATCGCCGGCCTGATCTGGGAGCGGCTGCGTCGATCGCTGTTCCGCCTGTCGGTACTGGTCGCAAGCCTGCTGTTAATCGCCGCCGGCGTCTGGCTGGCACGGAATCACCCGCCGATGGCGCTGGCCACCTGCCTGCTGCTGCTGGTTACGCTGCTGTATCGTTCCGTCACCTCGCCGGCGCGGCGCACACCTGCCAACAGGCGCCTGCCGGCCTCCTGATCGCCACAAGAAGTCCGACGCCGGACTTGAACTGACCGGATCAGCCCCCATCATGCAAGCCTTTGGCTTGTGAGGTGATACTGGTGGCGGACAGTTCGACGCGCGAAACGCTGGGGTTTCAAACCGAGGTACGTCAACTACTGCAGTTGATGATCCACTCCCTGTACAGCAACAAGGAGATATTCCTTCGGGAACTCATTTCCAATGCGTCCGATGCGGCCGACAAGTTGCGTTTCGAATCGCTGGCAAGACCCGAGCTGCTGGAAGGCGATGCCGAGCTCTCGATTCGCATCGAAGTAGACAAGGACAAGCGGCAGCTCGCGATCATCGATAACGGAATCGGCATGTCGCGAGAGGAACTGATCGATAATCTCGGAACGATAGCCCGCTCGGGTACCGCCGAATTCCTGCAGCAGATGACTGGCGACAAGAAGCACGACGCGCAGTTGATCGGCCAGTTTGGCGTAGGCTTCTATTCGAGCTTCATCGTCGCCGACAGGGTAACGGTGGAGAGTCGCCGGGCCGGTTTGAGCGAATCGGAATCCGTGCGCTGGGAATCGGACGGCAATGGCGAGTTCTCTGTCGAGAATATTGAACGCGAAGAGCGCGGAACCTCTGTAACGCTGCACCTGAAAGACGACCAGGCAGAGTTTGCGGAGCCCCTTCGCATCGAGACGCTGATTCGAAAATATTCGGATCACATCGGATTTCCGGTTTCCATGTTTGTCAGGGGTGGGGATGAGAAAGAGGCGAGGCTGGTCAATTCTGCGACCGCATTGTGGACGCGAAACCGCAGCGAAATAAGCGATGACGAGTACAAGGAATTCTACAAATACCTGACGCACGATTTCGCCGACCCCCTGTCCTGGAGTCACAACCGCGTCGAGGGCAAGCGCGAATACACCAGTCTTCTTTACATTCCCGCAGCTGCGCCGTTCGATCTCTGGAACCGGGACGCGCCGCGGGGGCTGAAGCTGTATGTGCAGCGCGTCTTTATCATGGACGAGGCGGAGCAGTTCCTGCCGCTGTACCTAAGATTCGTCAAAGGCGTTGTCGATTCGTCGGACCTGCCGCTGAACGTGTCGCGCGAGCTGCTGCAACAAAACCCGGAACTGGCCGCGATGCGCAGCGCGCTAACGAAGCGCGTGCTCGACATGCTGGAAAAGATGGCGTCCGCCGATGCCGACGACTATCGGACCGTCTGGCGGGAGTTCGGCCAGGTGCTCAAGGAGGGCGTGATCGAGGATCATGCCAACAAGGACAAGCTGGCAAAGTTGTTGCGATTCGCGAGTACACACAGCGGCAACGAGGACCAGGATCATTCCCTGCACGACTACGTCAGCCGCGCGGGCGCGGGCCAGGACAAGATTTACTACATTCTGGCCGAGAACTACGCCACTGCCGTCGCGAGCCCGCACCTGGAACAGCTCAGGAAACGTAACATCGAAGTCCTGCTGCTGACCGATCGCATCGACGCGTGGCTCGTAGACGCGCTGACTGAATTCGATGGCAAGAAACTCGTGGACGTGGCGCGGTCCGACCTCGAGTTGCCGGAGAGTGAAGCGAAGGACGCCGGAGCCGAGCTGTCGAAGGAGCACAAGTCCCTGCTGAAGAAGATCGGTCGGGCGCTCAGGGACAGGGTCGAAGAAGTCAAGGTAAGTCGCCGGCTTGTCGATTCGCCGGCCTGTGTCGTTGCCGCAGAGAACGACCTGAACCCACAGCTCAGGCGCATGCTCGAAGCGAGCGGGCAGGCGATTCCAGCCTCCAAGCCGATTCTCGAGATCAACGTCGAACATCCGCTCGTCGCCCGACTGTCCACCGAGGCGGACAAGGCACGTTTCGACGACCTGTCCAACATCGTCATGGATCACGCCCTGCTCGCGGAGGGATCTCAGCTGGATAATCCGGCAGAATACGTGCAACGTATGAACAGACTATTGCTTGATATCGACGCGGGAGCATCCAATGACTAAGAAAGCGGGCGCCGACGAACTGCGTGACAAGCTCAGCGAGGAGCAGTATCGGGTTACGCAGAATGCGGCGACGGAACGCGCGTTCACGGGCAAGTACGTCGACCACAAGGCCGACGGCAGCTATTGCTGTGTCTGCTGCGACGCGCCACTGTTCAGCTCGGAACACAAATACGATTCCGGTTCCGGGTGGCCGAGTTTCTGGCTGCCACTGGCGGGCGATGCCGTGCGCACAAAGACGGATACGACACACGGCATGAGCCGCGTGGAGGTCGTTTGTGCCAGCTGTGGCGCGCACCTCGGCCACGTCTTCGAAGACGGTCCGCAACCGACAGGCCTTAGGTATTGCGTCAATTCGGCGTCACTGGCATTCAAGGCGGGCAAGGAATGAAACCGGGTGGCCTGGCATTGACAGGTCTGCTCCTGCTGATGCTGGCGGGATGCGGTGGCGAGCAGCAGCAGTCCGGGGATGGCGGCGACGCGACCGGCGCCGGGCGCGGCACCTGTCCCGAGGCCGATGAGAACGGCAACGTCGATATCGAACCGGGCCTCAGCGCAAGGATCACGAACAAGGGCTATGGCCGCAGGGCGGTTTCAGGCGACCATGCCGACGTGCACGCGACGCTCTGGCTCTATGATGAAAACGCCCAGGGCGGTCGCGGTACGGAAATATGGTCCTCTGGCGGCCGGCAGCCCTTCCAGTTCACGCTCGATCGAGGCCAGGTCATCAAGGGCTGGGATCTCGGCGTCGCCTGCATGCTGATTGGCGAGACACGGGAACTGAAGATTGCGCCAGAGCTCGCCTATGGCGCGCGCGGCAAACCACCGGTGCCACCAGATGCGACACTGTTGTTCGAAATCGAGCTGATCCGGCTCACCTCTCCGGGCGAATAGCATCCTCTTCGAAGTCGATCTCGATGCGGCGGTTCAGGCTGCGGCCGTAGCGGGAGGCATTGCTCACAAGCGGTTGTGAGGATCCCGCGCCCACCGTCGCCAGTCGCTCCCGCGCAATACCGCTGCTTGCCAGGTAGTCCGCAACCGCCCTGGCGCGCTCGAGACTCAGCAGGCGATTCCATGTTTCCGGTCCGGATGAATCGGTGTGGCCCGTTATCGTCACGATCGACTGGCGACAGGCATCGGCCAGTGAGACAGCGCGATCGAGGGCGGGCTTCGCGGAGCTGCGCAGCACTGTGGTTGATTCCTCGAAATTGATCGCGTCGCTCTGGAAGCTGGCGAACGCCCGCGCACAAAGCTGTCGGGCGCCGACATTATCGGGCGCAATGATCATGTCAACGTCAATTTCTATCGACTCTGGCAGCGCGGCGCGCAGCGCCAACAGCCCTCGATCCCAGCCGCTGCTTGCTACGCCTCGAATTCCGACCGTCCGATCGGTCAGGAGCGCATGAGCAAAACGCGTTGCCGAAAGCGCTTCGAGCAGCGCGATCGACGCGGATGCCCAGAAATCCGGTGCCGGTCCCAGTGGTTTGAATCGCACCTTTGTCGGCCTGTTTGCAAAGAGCTGATCGGCGCTTTGCAGTAGCCTCTGCTCCTGGCGCAGAGAGGCGGTGTAGCCGTCGAGGATCAGGCGTTCGCGGTCCAGGGAGATCCTGAAGCGCGGGGTATCGATTGCCGAATACCCGGCAAGCCCGGTAGCGTCCGCCGGAAGTCCGTGGTCAATGGCAATGAAACCGGGTACAGCGACCAGCAGTGTCAATGACAGACTGATGATGCGGCGTTGATGCAGCAAGATGCTTACCTGCGTTGCTTGCGTTCTTTGAGTTCGCGCGCCTGGCCGATCCAGTTTTCCCGATAGATACGACTGTGAAATCCCTTCAATCGTTCGGCGACCCGATCGATATCGTACTCGGTCATATCGGCGATCTGCTGAAACCGATAGATCCCCATATCGTTGAGCGTTTTCTCGATCGCGGGACCGATGCCCTTTATCTGCTTCAGGTTGTCGCGCAGGGAATGCTGGTCTTCGTTGTCCGCATGCGAAAGCGGCTGCGACGCTGAATTCGAGTCGGCGGCGCTGGCATCGTCGTTCGAGGCCCCCTGTCCGCTGGTCAGCGCGCCGGGGTCCCGAACAGCCTCGATTCGGGTCTGATCGTCGCCGAGCTGATTTTCCAGCTGCTCGATTCTCAGCTCTGCCGCTGCGAGTTGCGCCTCCAGCTTCACGGCTTCCTCGTTACGCGACCGATATTTCTCGATGAGCGGTGGAAGGCGTTGGTGCCAGCTTTCAAGTTCACGGCTCAGCTGGAATATTTTCTCATCTTTTTCCTCGCTGACGGCCGACACGTCGCTGACACTTGCCATGTCGCTACGCAGCTGGTCACGCTGACTTAGCACGGTCTCGAGATTGCTTCGAACGTCCTTGATCTCGCGTTGCAGCTCGTCGCGTCGCGCGAACGCCGTCTGTACGGCCTCTGCCAGCTCCCTGGCGCGGTTCTTTGCATCCTGGTTGGAGGCCTGGTACTGGCTGATTTGCACCATGAGGCTCTTGTTCTGATCGACCAGGCGCTGGTGCTCGGTCCGTTGCGCCTCCATCTGCTCCTGCCAGCCTGCGTTGATTGCTGCTTTCTCATGACCGGCTCGTTTGCCGCGCAGGGACCAGGCAACAGCGCCGCCGATCAGGGCTGAGAGGAGCAGGAGGGCAGCGATAATGGCCGTCGATTCAGGCACGCAGCGATTCTCTCAGGAACATCAAGACGCCAGTCGATGCTGGTTCAGTTCGTTGAGTACTTCGCGAATCTGGGTGACCGCCCAGTCTATCTCGGCCTTGCTGATTATCAGCGGGGGCGCCAGCCTGACAACGGTCTCGTGGGTTTCCTTGCTGAGCAATCCGCGTTTCATCAGCGCCTTGCAGACGTTGCGCGCGCTCGCGCAGGCGGGGTCGATTTCAATGCCGATAAACAGCCCCTTGCCGCGCAGGTCCTGAATCAGCGGGCTGTCAATCGCACGCAACTTTTCGATCAGGTAGTCACCCATTGACGCGCTCTTCGCCGGCAGATCCTCTTCCACGAGAATAGTCAGTGCCTCCAGGCCTACCGCCGCGCCGAGCGGATTGCCGCCGAACGTGCTGCCATGATCGCCCGGCGTGAACACTTCCATGATGTCGCGACGCGCAAGAAACATTGATACCGGCAATATGCCCCCGCCAAGCGCCTTGCCGAGGATCAGCCCGTCGGGCCGGATACCCTCATGATCGCAGGCCAGCATCCGGCCGGTCCTGCCCAGGCCGGTCTGGATCTCGTCGGCGATGAACAGGACATTCCTCTCGCGGCACAGTTCTGCGGCGGCTTTCAGATAGCCGGGCGGCGGCATGACAATGCCCCCCTCACCCTGGATTGGCTCAATGATGAACGCGGCCGTGTTGGCGTTGATCGCTGCCGCAAGGGCATCAATGTCACCGTATCTGACATTGAGGAATCCCGGTGGAAAAGGACCGAAGCCGTCCTGGTACTGCGGCTCATCAGACATGGCCACCGCGGCGATGGTGCGGCCATGGAAGTTGCCGTCGCAGCCAATAATTTCGGCCTTGTCTTTCGGCACTCCTTTTACCGTATAGGCCCACTTGCGCGCGGCCTTGATCGCCGTTTCGACCGCTTCGGCACCGGTATTCATCGGCAATGCCATATCCTGGCCGGTCAGCTTGCAGGCGCGCTCGAGAAACGGCCCCAGCGTATTGGAATAGAACGCTCGCGACACGATGGTGAGGCGAGCAACCTGCTCCTGCACCAAACGCACCAGCCGCGGGTGCGCGTGCCCGTGGCTTACCGCCGAATAGGCGCTCATCATGTCGAGATATTTCTTGCCGTCCTCGTCCCAGACGAACACACCTTCGCCGCGGGTCAGAACCACGGGCAACGGATGGTAGTTATGGGCACAATACTGACTCTCGAGGTCCATGGTGGAACTCATGGCATCACCTGTAGTTGGTAGCGGCGCGTTTCAACAGGCGCCGGTTTGCATAAGGTTTTAATTTTACAGCAATAACTACAGTTCAGGCCACCTTTGTGCGGGCACAGAGCTATGCGTCAGACGTCAAGACAACCCGATACCCGGGCCCTGTTCATCGAGGGTCCCGCCGGAAAGCTGGAGGCGCTGTTCGAAACGCCGGCCAACGCCGAAGCAATCGCATCGGTGGTCGTCTGCCACCCACATCCCCAACACGGCGGCACCCTGCACAACAAGGTCGCTCACACGCTGGCGCGGACTTTCGTTCGCCTCGGATTCGCGGCGCTCAGGTTCAACTTTCGAGGCACCGAACAGAGCGACGGGCGTTTCGACGACGGAGTCGGCGAGTTGCAGGACGCGCTGGCCGCCATCTCCTGGATGAGGGCGACGCTGCCGGGCAAGGAACTGTGGCTGGCCGGCTTTTCCTTCGGCGCCGCGATAGCCGTGCGTGCCGCCGTTGACACCGAAGTCAGCGGACTTGTCAGCGTTGCGCCGGCTATCTCGCGCTTCGCGTCGGGGCTGACCTCGCAGCCGCAATGCCCGTGGCTCATCGTGCAGGGCGACGAAGACGAACTGGTCGATATCGACGAGACAATTGACTGGTTCAACGGCCTGGCACCTGGCCCGGAGCTCCTGGTAATGAAGGGTGCCGAGCATTTTTTTCATGGCCGCTTGATCGACCTTCGCGAGGAGGTGTCGCTGTTCGTCAGCGCTGCCCTGCGGGCAGATCTCACTCCATAAAAAAAGCCGGGGAGACCCCGGCTTTTGCTTTCAGACCGTGTCTAAAAGTCAGACCATGTCTTTCAGGCCCTTCAACGCAGAAACCTTGACGACTTTCGAAGCCGGTTTTGCCTTGAACATCATCTCCTCGCCCGTGAACGGGTTCGTACCCTTTCGCGCCGGGCGAGCCGGTTTTTTTACAACACGAAGCTTCAAGAGACCCGGTACCGTGAACATACCCGGAGCACCACGACCGCCGAGATTCTTCTTGATCTGACCGTTCAGCGATTCGAAAACTGCAGCGACGTCTTTGCGCGACAGACCGGTGTCGTCAACGATCTTTGCGTAGATTTCGGACTTGGTGGGTGGCTTGTTGGAATTTGTGGCCATGAAAAACTGACTCCTAAAAATGAAAAACGAGCGAATGCTCGCGGTAAGAACGGGCTCCGCCCGCGTCAAAAGCAGCGCGACGATACCACATGTGAAACAGCCGCGTAAGGCAAAAAGCGCCTTTTTTTGCGGGTATTCTTAAAAAAATTGCAGCTGACCGCGGGCGTGCAGACCGAAGCTCATGAGGCTGTCGGGGCCTGGTGTCCTGCGTGCGGTTTTATCAGTCGGTATAGAACTCGCGTTTGTATCGAACTTCCGATGCCCTTTTCGCTCCTTCCGGAAGCACGCTGATATCGAAGACCAGCGTCTCGCGATTGGCGACCGCGGTTTCGCCAATGTAGTAAATCGCTTCCTGTTCCTTGATCTGCCGCATAGTGACATTCTTAAGCTGACCCGTCAGATTGACGGTCTTGACCGTGACCGTGGCCGCGACAGGCGCACTGTCTGACTTGCGGATGACCGACACGTTCAGCATCGCGCGGTTCTTGCTGCGAAGAATGTTATAGGCGCGGGCGATCTCGGGGGGTAGCTGGTCAGTGGACAGTGCGCTGAAGTGCACGACATGGTCGCCGATGTCTGTGGACGATGCACCGGCCGGTTCGGCCTGGGGGACGTTAGCGGACTCGCCGGGCCCGCCGCAGGCCACGAGCACAGCCAGCCATGATAGAGAGATCAACGTTCTGGTTATTGTCATGAGACCGGCCCCCTTTTTCTCTCACTATAAACCATTCAAGGCCGCTCGCGTACTGTTCGGCACTGATCCGGCCGGCAGCCGCCAATAATCGATACGGGCTAGATGCCTAGGGGCTTTAGCCCATTGACCACGATCGTCGCGGCGAGCAGCAGGATGATCGCAAAAATCGGAGAGATATCGAAGCCGCCCATCGACGGTATCAGGCGTCGAAAGGGGCGCAATACCGGTTCGGTCAGCGTCGTAATTATGGCGGTCGCGGGATTGTAGCCCCCCGGGGAAATCCAGCTCAGGATGATTCGAACGAAGATCGCATACACGAACAGGTTGATGGAGAGAACGACGAGCTTGACGACCGAGGTCACGGCTATGTCGGCAATGCCTGCCGTCTGGCCAAGAATCAGAAGAAGGAGCAGTACCGCCAGGTATTGAATGACAAAGGCAACAATAACCGTCGCCGTATCGAGACGGCCGAAAGACGGCACGATGCGGCGCACCGGAACAACGATCGGCGATGTGAAGCGAAGTATTCCCTGGGCGAGCGGGTTTCGAAAGTCGGCGCGCAGCCATGGCATCCAGAATCGCAGCAGCAACACCAGGAGGTACAGGCTGGTCAGCGCATTGACGATAAAGACGATAGCGGAAGCGATATTCGATGGCATGCCTGGAATCCTGTCTGCTTAGTTCGTATTACTTCTGGTGTCCGAAGGGCACTGGTCCTTGCCTGCTTCGTGGGCCTGGTCGGCGAGATCAACGGCGCGATCGCGGGCGGCGACGACAGCCGCGCGGAAGATCTTGCGGAAGTCGGTCGTCTCCAGGTAGTCGAAGGCAGCCGCCGTGGTGCCGCCCGGTGAACGCACGCGCGCGATCAACGAGTCCATCGTCTCACCGGATTGCTCCGCCATTTCCCCGGCACCCCGTGCCGTCTCCAGGACCAGCGCAAGCGCCGATTCGTAGTCCAGGCCGAGATCCACCGCGACCTGCACCAGCATGTCCACCAGCAGGTAGAAATAGGCCGGTCCGGTGCCCGAGACGGCCGTAACGGTGTCGATATCCTGTTCCGAGGAAACCGGAATCACAGGGCCCGTCGTTGCGATGATGTTGGTGGCGGCCCTGAGCTGAAGCTCCGTGGTTCTCTCGTTGGCAAACAGGCCGGATATACCCAGGCGCAATAGTGCGGCCTGGTTGGGCATGACGCGCACCACGGACAGGTTGCCGCCGAGCCAGCTGTCTATGTCGCCGCTGCGGACGCCGGCCGCGATAGAAATCACAAGCGGCCGGGTCGTCTGCACGATCGTCGCGAGCGGCTTGCAGACGGCGCTCAGGATTTGCGGCTTGACTGCGAAGACGACGCATTCGGCTTCGGCGACGGAGGTCTCATTGTCATCGCGAATCACGGCGCCAGGCAATTCCTTCCTGAGCCTGTCGCGATGCTCTTCGAGGGGCTCGCAAATCAGGATATGGCTTGCCTCGTAGCCGGCCGCGAGCATGCCGCCGGCCAGCGCCCGCGCCATGTTGCCACCGCCCACGAAGGCTACCTTTCCGTAATCCATGATTCTCCCCGGTAATTAAACCCGTTCGCCAAACAGTGCCGTGCCGATACGCACGATGGTTGCGCCCTCGAAGATCGCGGCGCGATAGTCGTCGCTCATGCCCATTGAAAGAGTGTCCAACGGTACTCCGTCCCGGCGCAAGTCCTCGAACAGTTGGCGCAGCCTTGCGAACGGTTCGCGCTGCGCGACAAACCCCTCCCGAATGGCCGGCAGGCACATGAGACCGCGCAAACGGATATTCGGAAGTTCCATGCACGCCGACGCGAGCTCTGCGACCTGCTCAACGCTCGCGCCGGACTTGCTGAGCTCGCTGTCGATATTGACCTGCAGGCAGACATTCAGCGCGCCCAGTTCGGCCGGGCGCTGTTCGCTGAGGCGCCGTGCGATCTTCGGCTTGTCGATAGTGTGTACCCAGTCAAAGTATTCGGCGACCGCACGTGTTTTATTGCTTTGCAGGTGGCCAATGAAGTGCCAGGTAAGTCCGGATTCGGGTATGGCCTGAATCCTGTCGAGACCCTCCTGAACGATGTTTTCGCCGAAATGCCGCTGACCGGCCGCGACGGCGGCGCGAACGCGCTCCAGGGGCTGTTTTTTGCTGACGGCGAGCAAATCGACGGTATTCGGGTCGCGCCCGGCCTCGATGGCCGCGGTCGCCAGCAAATCTTTGATTAACGCTAGGTTTTCCGTGACTCTAATCACGTTTTAGTCCCGGTGCTTCGCTATACTAGGCTCAAATCGGTCCGGGTTATGGTAAGTCCGGACCCCAATCTCATGAGGGAGAAATATGGCTGTCGACGTTGCCCAGTTGCTGTCATTTGCAGTCAAGAACAACGCGTCTGACCTGCATTTGTCGGCTGGCGTGCCGCCCATGATTCGGGTTGATGGCGACATCAAACGGGTCAACATGCCGGCGCTCACCCACAAAGACGTCAATAGCATGGTGTACGACATCATGAATGACAAGCAGCGCAAGGATTATGAGGAATTCCTGGAGACCGATTTCTCATTCGAAATCCCGAAACTCGCGCGCTTCCGCGTCAACGCCTTCAACCAGAATCGCGGTTCGGCTGCGGTATTTCGAACCATTCCTTCCGAAATCCTGAGCCTGGAAGACCTGGGTGCGCCGCCGATTTTCAAGGACGTTTCCATGCATCCGCGCGGCATCGTCCTGGTAACCGGCCCGACCGGCTCCGGGAAGTCGACGACGCTCGCGGCAATGGTCGACTACATCAACGACAACAAGCCGGACCACATTCTCACGATCGAGGACCCCATCGAGTTCGTTCACGAGTCGAAAAAGTCGCTGATCAACCAGCGGGAAGTGCATCGTGACACGCTCGGGTTCAACGAGTCGCTGCGCTCAGCCCTGCGTGAGGACCCGGACGTCATACTGGTTGGCGAGCTTCGCGACCTCGAGACGATCCGGCTGGCACTCACGGCGGCGGAAACCGGCCACCTTGTTTTCGGCACCCTGCACACGAGCTCGGCAGCCAAGACCATCGACCGGGTTGTCGACGTATTTCCCGCCGCTGAAAAAGAAATGGTACGTGCAATGCTTTCGGAATCCTTGCGCGCGGTCATCTCGCAGACGTTGTTGAAAAAGGTCGGTGGCGGACGCATTGCGGCCCACGAAATCATGATCGGTACGCCGGCCATTCGAAACCTCATTCGTGAGGGCAAGATCGCGCAGATGTACTCGGCCATTCAGACGGGACAGGCGGCCGGCATGCATACACTCGATCAGAATCTCACCGAGCTGATGCAAAAGGGCCTGATCAACAAGGAAGAGGCGCGCTTCCGTGCCATCAACAAGGAGAATTTCTGAGGGTAAACGGCAAGCCGTCGACCCGAAGGGAGAGCTACGAAATGGAACGTGAACAAGCGGTACGACTGACACAGAATCTGTTGCGCAAGATGGTCGAGCGGGATGGTTCGGACCTGTTCCTGACGGCGGCTTTTCCGCCGGCAATCAAGGTCGATGGCACCGTTCACAAGGCAACCGACACGCCGCTGTCCCCGGAACAGGCCGCCATGATGGTGCGTTCCATAATGAATGACAAACAAATCAAGGAGTTCGACGCAACCAAGGAGTGCAATTTCGCGATTGCACCGCAAGGCATCGGACGCTTCCGCGTCAGCGCATTCATTCAGCAGGGCATGGTAGGCGCCGTCTTGCGAACGATCACGACGGAGATCCCGACGCTGGAAGACCTCGAACTGCCGCCCATCCTCAAAGATGTCGTAATGAACAAGCGTGGTCTGTGTATCGTGGTCGGCGGCACCGGCTCTGGTAAATCCACGACGCTGGCGGCAATGATTGGTCATCGCAATGCCAACTCGCGCGGACATATTATTTCGATCGAGGATCCCGTGGAGTACGTGCATCCGCACAAAGGCTGTGTAATCACGCAGCGCGAAGTGGGTGTGGATACGGAGACCTGGCACGCGGCATTGAAGAACACTCTGCGTCAGGCGCCGGACGTAATTCTGATCGGCGAAATTCGGGACCGCGAGACCATGGAGTACGGTATTCAGTTCGCGGAGACCGGCCACCTCTGTCTCGCAACCCTGCATGCCAACAGTGCCAACCAGGCAATGGACCGCATTATCAACTTCTTCCCGGAAGAGCGTCGCCAGCAACTGCTGATGGACCTTTCGCTGAACACCAAGGCATTTATCGCACAGCGGCTGGTCCCGCGCGAAGGCGGTATCGGGCGCGTAGCCGCGATGGAGATCATGCTCAATACGCCGCTGGTACAGGACCTGATCTTCAAGGGCGAGGTCGGCCAGATCAAGGAGATCATGTCGAAGTCGACGCGACTCGGAATGCAGACATTCGACCAGGCCCTCTTCACTCTCTACGAGGACGGCGCGATTACCTACGAAGAAGCCATGCGCAACGCGGACTCCAAGAACGAGCTTCGCCTGCGGGTCAAGCTGGAAAGCAAGCGGGACGCATCGGCAGCGGATCAGCAGGCCGAGAGCCTGCAAATCATGGAAGAGGATACGGCTCGGACTTTCTGAGCGCGCAAGGAACGACAACCCGATGAACGTTAAACCGCTATTCAAGCTGATGGTCGAGAAAAACGCCTCCGACCTGTTCTTCGCGCCTTTTACGCCGGCCAAGATCAAGATCGAAGGCAAGATCATGCCGGTCAACAAACTCGAGATGACGCCAAAGATGGTCAAACAGGCAGCGCTCGAGTTGATGACCGAGGAGCAGATGGAGCAGTTCAACAAGGAGCTGGAGATCGACTTTGCGTTGTCCGAGCAGGGTCTGGGCCGGTTCCGTGTCAACGTGTTTCATCAGCGCGGCAGCGTTTCCATGGTGTTGCGCTACATAACCTCCGAAATGCCGACGCTGGATGAACTCGGCATGCCGAAGCAGCTGAAAGAGCTCGTCATGCTGCGGCGCGGACTGATCCTGATGTGCGGCGCGACGGGAGCGGGTAAGTCGACAACACTCGCGGCCATGATCAATCACAGGAATGAGAAGACCTCGTCGCATATCATCACGATCGAAGACCCGATCGAATTCCTGCATCCGAACAAGCAGTCGATTGTCAATCAGCGGGAAGTGGGGCTCGATACCAAGTCCTATCAACGCGCGCTCAAGAGCGCGGTGCGCGCCGCTCCTGATGTCATTCAGATCGGCGAGATTCGAGACATCGAATCGATGCGTGCGGCGCTCGACATGGCGGGCACCGGGCACCTGGTGCTAGCGACGATCCACTCAAACAACTCGGCCGAGACACTGGACCGGATCATCAATCTGTTTCCCCAGGAGCAACACGCGCAGGTGTTCATGGACCTGGCGCACTATTTGCGCGCCATACTCTCGCAGCGGTTGGTGCGCGCGCGCAATGGCAAGCGTGTCGCGGCCGTCGAGCTGTTGCTGAATACGCCGCACATCAAGGATCTGATCCTCAAAGGCGACATCACCGATGTCAAGGAAGCGCACAAGGACAGCGGGGAGGCCGGCATGAAGACCTTCGATGACGCGCTCCTGGAACTGTACAAGGACGGCACGATCACGATGGAAGAGGCGATGTCGCACGCCGACTCGCGCGCCAACCTGGAAGCGAAGGTCAACTTCGGCGGCTGAGCGTAATTGCGGCCGCCGACCGGGTTGGCAGCCGCAGCAGTGCGTGCCGGGGTGTTTCAGTCGCTCGGACAGCTGCTCCCGTCAGGCGGGACCGAGGTTCGCAATCTCGCTTGGTGAAAAACCCCGGCACACACCGCTGCGGGCTCAACGTGCGGCGTGGGGTCGGGCGAGCGGAGCTCCACGATCGGGACGAGGGGGCGCCCTGGCGGTCGATCGCAGGTGGTGGCCTGAAGATAATGCCCGTAGAATTGCCCCGCCATGAGCCCCGCTCCAACAAGCGCAAACGACGAAGCGGCCCTGCAACTCGATGCAAGGGGCCGGCTGCGCCATTTACTCACCCTCAAAGGGCTCGACAGGGCGCTGCTGGTCGACATTCTCGATGAAGCCGAGCGCTACATTACGGCACCGGGCAGTCTCCCGGCACGCAGCCGCTCGCTGGCCGGCCGAACCGTAGCAAACCTGTTTTTCGAGCCCAGCACGCGCACCCGCGCATCGTTCGACCTCGCCGGCAAGCGCCTGGGTGCCGACGTGCTGAATCTTGACGTGAACACGTCATCACGCAAGAAGGGTGAGAGCATCCTCGACACGATCTACACGCTCGAAGCCATGCAGGTCGACGTCATGGTGGTACGCGATGCCAGTGCCGGAGTGCCGGCCTACATTGCCCAGCACGTGGAGGACTTTGTCAGCATCCTGAATGCCGGCGAGGCGGATGTTTCCCACCCGACGCAGGGCCTGCTGGACCTGCTCACGATACGCCAGCAGAAAGGCGGCTTCGAGCATCTCAAGGTGGCGATCGTCGGGGACATCAGGCATTCCCGCGTGGCCATGTCCGCGTCGCAGGGACTGATAACGCTGGGCGTTGGAGAGCTGCGGCTGATTTCGCCACCCGCTCTCGCTCCGGATCCGAAGAGCCTGCCTGGCGCGCATATCGTCGATAACCTGGCCGAGGGGCTGGCCGGCGCCGATGTTGTCATGGCGCTACGAATTCAGCGCGAGCGCATCGGCAACCTCGACGGAATTCCGCCGATCGATGAGTACTTCGCCAATTACGGAATCAGCCAGGAGCGGCTCAGGCACGCGGCACCCGATGTCATCGTGATGCACCCGGGCCCGATGAACCGTGGCATCGAGATCGAGAGCTCCGTGGCGGACGGGCCCAGGTCCGTCATCACCCGGCAGGTTACGAACGGTGTGGCGGTACGCATGGCGGTACTTGACCGGGTGGTACGGACGATGGCGGCGAGATGATTACCGCTGCGCAACGCAAGGCGCAAAAAAATCGCAATACGATCTTCGTCGAGGACGGCGAGGTGATGTCGCTGACCGGGTTTCCGGGCGAGCAATTCATCATGCGGATCCGTGCGCCGCAATGTGCCGCGGCGGCAAAGCCAGGGAATTTCGTGCACATTAGCTGCAGCGAACTGCGACCCATGCGGCGCCCCATGTCCATCATGCGTGCCAGGGACGACTGGATCGAGATTCTGTTCAAGATCGTTGGCGACGGCCTGCGGCTGCTGTCGCAAAAGTCGGTCGGCGACACGCTGAGCGTATTGGGCCCGATCGGAATCCCCTTCTCGCCGTCGCCTGAGCGGCCGAACGTGCTGTTGATCGGTGGCGGCGTCGGTATTCCACCCATGGTCTTTGTTGCCGACTACCTTCGAACACACAACGGCGGCTGGGCTCCCCTGGCGATCCTGGGCTCGGAAATCCCGTTTCCATTCGATCTGCTGCCCTCGAAGCTTGCCACGCCATGGCTGCCGGCCGAGCTCGATCGGACGATGCCGTTGCTGGAGAGCTGGGGTGTACCGGCGCGACTCGCAACGCTGGCTGGTTTCGAGGGCTGCTTCGAGGGTTATGTCACCGAGCTCGCGGAGCGGTGGCTCACGACCCTGAGCGATGCCGAACGGTCGAAGTCCGAGATCTTTGCGTGCGGGCCGACGCCGATGCTGCGGGCCGTGGCGGCACTGGCGGCACGCTACGGGCTGCCGTGCCAGGTGTCGCTCGAGGAATACATGGCCTGCGCGGTCGGCGGTTGTGCCGGCTGTGCGGTCAGGATCGAAACGCCCGACGGCCCGGCCATGAAACGCGTCTGTGTCGACGGCCCGGTGTTCGATGCGGCAACCGTCGTCTGGGAAGGCTGACCCTACCCTGACCTGACGCCCTGCAATCCGAAGCGTCGATTGCCGGGAGATCTCGGTCGCTCAGACAGTGCTGCCGTCGTGCGAGACTGACGATTGTCTCGTCAGGAACCGGCGAGATAGCGTTCCGCGATAAGGACAGCGGCCGCGCTGTCAACCGTGTCCCTGGAGAAACGCCGGCGAGTGCCGGCAGCGCGGGCCTGTTTGAGCGCGCGTTCCGCCTCGACCGAGGTATAACGTTCGTCGACAGTCTCGATCGGCAGTCCGAACCGGGAAAGCTCGTCGATAAAAGCATTTACGGGTTCCTGCATCTCGCTCGCCGAACCGTCGGCGTGTGATGGCATGCCGACAACCAGCTGTGTCGGTTGCCATTCCTCGATCAGCATCGCGACTCGCGCGTCGTCAATCCCCTCCGGGCGATTGCGAATGATGCCGAGTGGACTGGCCGAGCCGGTGACGTCCTGGCCCACAGCGACGCCGATGCGACGCAGGCCGAAATCGAACGCGAGAATCGTTCTTGGTGCGACGCTGTCAGGCGTGGCCGGCATCCGAGGACATCCTGGCGATATCGATGCCTAGCGTACGCGCTGCGGAGTCCCAGCGTTCGGCATAGGGGGTGTCGAAAACAAGTGCCGGCGTGGCCGGCACGTTGAGCCAGGAATTGGCGAGCATTTCCTCCTCGAGTTGCCCTGCTTGCCAGCCGGCATATCCCAGCGCAACCAGCGACTTGTCGGGGCCGCCACCGCTCGCCATCGCGTCGATAACGTCGCGCGACAGCGTGAGCTGGATGTCGTCTGAAACGGACACCGTGTTTTCGTAACGGCAGTCCGATCCGTGCAGAACGAAACCGCGCTCCGTCCCGACCGGTCCGCCCGCATACACCGGCGCGTCACCCTTCTCCTGATCGGCGTTTTCGACGTCGAGTTGCTCGAAGAGTCCGGAAAGCCTGAGCGTCAGCGGACGATTGATAACGATACCCAGGGCACCCTCGTCGTTATGTTCACAGATCAGCGTGACCGTCGTGCTGAAATTCGGGTCGGCCATGCCGGGCATGGCGATAAGTAACTGATTTGTAAGCGTACTGTGGGAGTCCATATCGACAGTATCAATGCAAGTCTCGTCCGGTACAAGCGGCCGGCCTCAGTCTGCAATCAGGGCCGTCGAAATCATCTGCTCGGTAAACAACCACTTGTACTCGAATCGCACGGTGTCGTATTCAGCGGCTATTTCAGTCGGAAAAGGATTGAACGGCGATGCGCGCTGCAGGATATCGAGCGCGGCAAGATCGAGGACTGTCGAGCCGCTGGTCTTGCGAATGACGGCCTCCTTGAGATCGCCGGACGCGTCTATGCTGACCATCAGGGTCGGGCTGCCTTTCAGCGCACCGATATCGCCAAGCTCAGGCAGGTAGGTTGCACCGACGGCTTCGACGCGGCGTTTCCAGTTATCGAGATACGCGGCCACGACGGACTCCCGGGTATCGGCGCTGACGATGAGCTGCCGCGGATCTTCATCGTAAATGAGCATCGCCGCCTTGTCTTCCTGCGGCAGCGGCAGCGTGACCTCGCTGCCGGCTTCCATCGCTATCGCCCTGCTATTGATCGCCTGCGGGTCGGAACGTGGCTGAATGCGTACTTGCTGCCGGCTATCGTTTTCCGCCGCAAGCACCTCGTCGGCCGCACGTTCGTGCGCGGTTGCGTCGATGAGACCGGTACCGTCCTCGTGGCCGGGGTTGTCTACCGGCATCGCGCTCTGCAAGGGTGCGGCGGGTCGCAGTTGCTCCGTGGTGTTGCCGCCGCCTTTCTGGCTGGCCTGCGCCAGGTACGATGCCTCGTCAGGCTGATCGATGCGCTGATCCGGATCGGCGACGATGGTGACTTCCAGCGAGATTGCGTCCGCAAAAGGATTTGCCAGCGACGCGTTGAAGGTTACCCCGATTATCAGGATGCCATGAACCAGGGCAGCGAGGAAAAGCATGGCGGGCAGCCGATCGGGCGCGGCCGGCGCCACCAGCAGCAGCTCCTCGAGAGGGTCTTGGTTCAGGGCGAAATTGGCCATACGCACGAGAATGTTCCGCTGTTTCGTCTACATAAACAAGCAATTGCTCGATGCGAGCAGTGTAAACGGTCCAGTGGTAACGGAGTGAGAACCAGGTCACCGCCCGGCCAATCCGGGTCCGTCGTGGGCGACGAGACTTGTGCAGAGGCTCCCTAGCCGATCTTTCTCTCAATGGCGTCGAACATCAGGCCGGCGATATTGATGTCGAACTGCCGGTCAAGCTCACGGATTCCCGTTGGACTGGTAACGTTGACTTCCGTCAGGTAGTCGCCGATCACGTCGATGCCCGCAAACAAGACGCCCGCATCGCGAAGCACCGGACCGACACGGCCGCAGATATCGAGATCGACGTCGGACAGCGGCTGGCCCTTCGCGACGGCGCCGGCGACCATGTTGCCGCGGTTGTCGTCGCCGGACGGGATACGCGCGAGTGCATGCGGCACGGGCTCGCCGTCGATCAGCAATATGCGCTTGTCGCCCAGGGTAATTTCGGGAATAAAGACCTGCGCCATGGCGAAGCGCCGGCCGTAGTCCGTCAGGGTTTCGAAGATAACGTTGGCGTTGTTATCGCCTTGTCGTACCACGAAGATCGAGCGACCGCCCATACCATCGAGGGGTTTTACAACGATGCGTCCGTGATCCGCAAGAAAGGCCTTCATTTGTGCCATCGATCGCGTGATCAGCGTCAGTGGCGTGCATTCCGGAAACCAGGCCGTGTACACTTTTTCGTTCATGTCGCGCAGTGCCTGCGGATCGTTGACGATCAGCGCGCCCGAGAGTTTCGCCCGATCCAGAATGTAGGTCGTGTAGACGTATTCCATATCGAAAGGAGGATCCTTGCGCATCAGGATGACGTCCAGATCGCCGAGCTTCACCGTTTGCCGCTCCCCGAGTTCGAACCAGTCGCTGGCCCGGTCCTGCACGGACAGGCGCCTGGCGTCGCCGAAAGCCTCGCCCGCCAGCATGCGAAGGTCGCGCTGCTCGAAATAGTGGATTTCGGCGGATCGGCGCTGTGCCTCCAGCAGCATCGCAAACGAACTGTCCTTCCTGGGCGTGATGGAATCGATCGGATCCATCACGACGCCGATTCTGAGCGGGTTTGCGGCCATCTTCTGCAAAACTTCCGAGCGTTCAACGTGAGGACGCCAACTATACAGCGAAAACTCGTGTAAGCATCGGATTTCGGACGATATTGCGTAACGCGGCGAGCGTCGTAGCGGGACTTATGTCAATATGGTAAAAGTCGCTTTTGATCGTGGGGAAATTCGGTGTCAAGTAACGCAAACCGCTCGTTGAGCGGCCTCAAAATTCTTGTCGTGGACGACAGCAAGACGATTCGGCGAACAGCTGAAACGCTGCTGTCCAAAGAAGGCTGCCAGGTATTCACGGCGATCGACGGGTTTGACGCGCTGTCAAAGATCGCCGATCACCAGCCGGACCTCATTTTCGTTGACATCATGATGCCGCGCCTCGATGGCTATGAGACCTGCTCCCTGATCAAACACAACAAGGTTTTCAAGGAAACGCCTGTGATCATGCTGTCGAGCAAAGACGGGCTGTTTGACAGGGCAAGGGGCCGGATCGTCGGTTCCGAGCAGTACCTGACCAAGCCTTTTACAAAGGACGAACTGCTGGGTGCAATTTCCAATCAGCTCAACTAGTGTCCCGGTCGACGAGGCCACATGGAATCGGAAACAACGACATGGGTCAGGGCATGGGGCAGTGCCGGAACAGAATACTAAGGACGCGTAAAAATGGCTGTTGTACTTATCATTGATGATTCGCCAACCGAGCTGCATCTTTTTCAGAACATGCTCGAAAAAGCAGGTTTCGAGACCCTGGTGGCCGATAGCGGTGAGGAGGGATTGAAGGCGGCCCGAACGGCGCGACCGGATTGCATCCTGATGGATGTCGTCATGCCCGGCATGAATGGCTTTCAGGCTACCAGGAAACTGACCCGTGACCCGAAAACCTCCGACATACCGATCATCATGATCACGACCAAAGACCAGGAAACCGACAAAATCTGGGGTATGCGGCAGGGCGCCGTGGAGTACGTTGTGAAACCGGTCTCTGACAAGGACCTCATAGCGACGATCAGCTCGGTAATGGCTGGCTGAATGAGTAGTTCCGCGGATCTTGCGGCGTTGGTCGAGCAACCCTTCGCCTTGCTGCAGGAAATGGAGCAGCGCAGCCGCGCGGCGCATGCGGGGCAGGGCGCCAGTGGGCTGCCGTCCGAATGGGTAGGCGTCGGCTTTCGTATCGGCGAAGAGCAGTTTGTCGCCAACCGCGAGCAGGTGTGCGAGGTGCTGATGCTGCCGGATGCGATAACCCGGGTTCCGGGTGCGCAGCGCTGGTTGCTCGGCATTGCCAATCTTCGCGGTCACCTGTTACCGCTGATTGACGTGAAACTGCTGCTCGGCAGCGGTCGAACAACGCTGCGACGCACGACCCGAGTCATATCCGTCAACCATCGCGAGGTACCGGCAGGCCTGGTTGTCGATGAGGTGCTTGGTTTCCGACGATTCATGGAGCACGAATTCTCCAGCGATGTCGCAAAGACGGTCGTCCGTTGCGACAGCTTTCTCGGCGGCACCTATACGAGGGGCGAGGACCGCTGGCCCGTTTTCAATCTTTTCGATCTAGTCGAAAGTAAAATGTTTCTGCAGGCTGCTGCGGAATAAAGGTCCGATTAATTATGGCCATCAAAACTGACAATTCGTCCGCCTTCAATACCATCGCAACGCTGGTGCTGGTTTGCCTGCTCGTCGCGGCAGCACTGGTCTACCTGCAGGCGGGCTCCGGTAGTTCGTCGACAACCCAGCTGGCGGCCCTGTCGCAGGCAATACCTCGCCAGGCGGCAAGCGCCATCGCCGGCGATAAAGAGGCCTTCAGACAACTTGAAAGTAGTGTCAGCAAGCTCAAGGCATTGCCAAAGAGCGGCGCTCCGGGGCGCGCGGCGGACTGGCAGCAGCTCGAATCGCGCGCGGCAGCCATACTTGCCCGGCGCAGCCAGATCGAAGCGGTGCAGGCTGCGGCGGACAGCATCGGCGTCTACGCGGGCGCCATACTCGAGAAGTCGAACGAACTCCTGGCGCGTTCGGGATCGACCGCCGTCATTCAGGAGTTTCAGCAGCGCAGCGATCGTATCCGCCAGGCGGCGCTGAGCCTGCCCGAAGCAGGCTCGCAGGCGTCCGACAATATTGCGGTGGACATTGCTTTCCTGCGCAACGTGGCCAACGCGCTGGCCGGCGAAAGAACGGATCTCGATGTTCGACCGTTAAACAATGAGGGTCGCGAAGTCGCCCTCGTACCAATCGTCGGCAGTCTCGCCAGCATGGAAGAGAGCTCCGCGGCGCTGGCGCCGGCGCTGAGCCAGCTGGGCGATCTGCAAACCACGCAGGCTGAGCTCGCGGCAAGCGCCGAGGCGTTGCTCACGGCCGCATCGGCTTCCTCGGGCGGCCAGGGGCTGCTGCCGGGCTTTCTCGCTTCGTTCTGGATACCGACGGCCGCGGTGCTGCTGGCACTGCTACTGGTTGGCGGACTGTTCGTTCTGCACTCGAAGTCCGCCGTGTTCGAAAGGGCAGCGCGCGAACAGGCCGAGCAAAACGACCGAAACCAGCAGGCTATTCTACGCCTGCTGGATGAAATGGGCGGCCTCGCCGACGGCGATCTGACCGTCGAGGCAACCGTGACCGAGGACATCACGGGGACGATCGCCGACTCGTTCAACTTCGCGATCGAAGAGCTCAGAAAACTGGTCGCGACCGTGAATGATACGGCGCTGATGGTGGATAACGCGACCAAACAAACCGAGAACACGGCGGCACACCTGGCGCGTGCCGCGGACAACCAGGCCAAGGAAATCAACGCCGCCACAGAGTCGATCGTGTCCATGGCAGCCTCCATCGAGGAAGTTTCCGGCAACGCCGAGCGTTCGTCGGATGTCGCCCGTCATTCGGTAGAAGTCGCGCACAAGGGCGGCGAAGCGGTGCGACGAACCATCGACGGCATGAACGCCATACGCGAGACGATTCAGGAAACGTCCAAGCGCATAAAACGGCTCGGCGAAAGTTCGCAGGAGATCGGCAATATCGTCGAACTCATCAATGACATTGCCGAGCAGACCAATATCCTGGCACTCAATGCCTCGATACAGGCATCGATGGCGGGCGAGGCCGGCCGGGGTTTTGCCGTTGTCGCCGATGAGGTCCAGCGCCTGGCGGAGCGGTCGACGAATGCCACCAAGCAGATCGAAGTGCTGGTTCGGACGATCCAATCGGACACCAACGAGGCCGTCGTATCGATGGAGCGCAGCACGACCGACGTCGTGGGCGGGGCGCTGCTTGCCGAAAATGCCGGTGCGGCGCTCGACGAGATAGAACAGGTCTCGAACCAGATAGCCAGCCTCGTGCAGAATATTTCCAGCTCCGCCAGGCAGCAGGCCAGCTCGGCGGCCGACGTGACCCGGCGAACCACCCGCTTGCGCGAGATTGGTCAGCAGACGGGCCAGGCGACGTCAGCGACCGCGGCATCTATTTCCAAGCTTTCCGAACTCGCGACGCAGCTCAGGAAGACTGTTGAAGGTTTCGCGTTGCCGCAGGAAATGATGCAGGCCAGCGTTCTGGCACGGACAACCGCGAACGCCAAACCGCCGTCGGCAGCACCGACCAACCCCCAGGCCAAGACCGGATAAGACGAATCAACGGCGAATTTCTCGAACGACACGGAAGACCAGATGACGGGTAATACGGGCATTCATGAGCAGATAGTTGCCGACGACGACGGCCAGGGAGCCGTTCGTGGCCTGGTGATTGTCAGCACCGAGCTCATGGAAACTATCCGCAACGCCCATCTTGCGCTCGAGGATTGCGTCGACGGGCGTGGCGGTACGGCGGCATTGAAACGTGCCGGCGAATTGTTGCACCAGGCGCGCGGCGCACTGCAGATGACCGAGACGTACGGGGCGGCGCTGCTGGTCGAAGAGATGGAGCTTGCGTGCAACTACCTCGCGAACCTGCGCGCCGGAAAGGGTCGGGAAGATGGCCTGGACGCACTGACGCGGTCGATGGTGCAGTTGCCCATCTATATCGAAAAACTTCTCGGCGGCGGGCGCGACATCGCTCTCGTACTCCTGCCAATGCTCAATGACCTTCGCGCGGCGCGCGGCGAGCCGCTGTTGTCCGAGGGCACCTTGCTGCTGCTCAACCTGTCTCCGAGCCGTTCCGCGAGAAAAGTCGAGGATCGCCAGGGCAGTGGCGAAGACCCGGTGGAGGTGGCGAGGCGCCTGCGACCCAAGTTCCAGCTGGCACTGCTTGGCTGGATCAAGGGCGGCGATACGTCCCGACACTTGCAAACCCTTGCCAGGGTTGCGGCGGCCCTCGAGCATTCGGCGACCCGCGACGACATGTATCAGCTCTGGTGGATTGTTGGCGGTGTGCTGGAGTCGCTGCAAAACGGCGGGCTGGAAACATCGATATCGGTCAAGCGCCTGCTCGGGCAGGCCGACCGACAGCTCAAGTTCGTAATCGATGAGGGCCTGCTTGCGTACGACCGGCATCCGGTCGCGGACCTGTTGAACAACCTGCTGTATTACGTGGCGCGTTCAAGCAGTGCCGGTGAACGAATCAGCGACATTCGGGCGGCCTTCAATCTCTCGGAGTTGCTGCCGGGCAACGAACAGGTCGAAGACGCGCGCGAGGCGCTCTCGGCGCCCAGCGCCAAGTTGATGTCGACCGTCGGCTCCGCGATCAAGGAAGACCTCGGCCGCGTGAAAGACGTACTGGACATATTCGTGCGCACCGGCATGAACAAGTCTTCGGATCTCGTGCCACAGCTCGAGCTTCTGAAAAAAATCAGCGACACGCTCGGTGTGCTCGGCCTGGGCGAACTCCGCGGCGACATCGACGGCGAGATCGATCGGCTCAAGCTGGTTGTGGAGCGGGGCGGCGTCGCCAGTGACCAGATAATTCTCGATATCGCGTCGACCCTGTTGCGAGTAGAGGATCGGCTCGATCAACAGCTGCTGCGCCTCACGACGCCGCACGGTCGGGACACCGATCGACCGAGCGGTGATGAGGCCGCTGATGACGACGCGTTCCGGCAGGTTGCCGAGTCGGTCATGCGCGAGTGCATTATCAATCTCGCACGAATAAAGGAGACGATTAGCCAGAGCATTGTCGAGCACGCACCGTCGCAGGGTCTCGACAGCGTGCCGACGCTGATAAAGGGCATCAAGGCCGGACTGATGATGCTCGGCAAGCCGCGCGCAATGGAGGTCGTCGAACGGATCGGCAGCCTGGTGACGGCGATGCTGAACAGCGGAGGCCCCGCGCAGCTGACGCAGCGGGAAACCGATCGACTCGCGGACGCCATCGTCAGTATCGAGTACTACATGGAGACGGTCAAAGCCGGCCGCAGCGAGCCCTGGTACATGCTCGACAACGCCGAGGCATGCCTGGCCGTGTTGCGGGACGTAGAGCAACGCATGTTGCAGTCCATACCGAAGGAGGGAGAGGGCGTCGAGCAGACGATGCGACTCTCCACCGACCAGATCGCCAGGGCGGCCAGCGAGGCTTCGTCCGGGCACGTCACCGACGTCATCCCTATGCCGGTGGTTGCGCCAAATGCCGAACACATGGACCCGGAACTGCTCGAGTTGTTTATCGAGGAGGCCAAGGAGGAGGTTGCCTCGATCAGGCGACACCTGCCCGCCTGGGTCAATGCGCCCGATGACATGGAGACGCTGATAACGGTGCGGCGATCTTTTCATACGCTCAAGGGCAGCGGCCGCATGGTGGGCGCCGAACGTATCGGAGAGTATTGCTGGGCCGTGGAAAATCTGCTGAACAAACTGATCAACCGTACCCTCCCGCGTACGCCGCCGATGGTTGATTTCATCACGCAGGCTGCCGCAGCCGTACCCGATCTGATCGAGCAGCTGGAGATAGGTACCGAACCGGCGGCCGATATCAGTCTGCTTATCGCACGAGCCAATGCATTCGCGGATGGCGATCCGAATGCCGCGGTCCTGACGCTGCAGCGTCCGGAGAAGGCACCGTCGAGGACGCCCGAGCCGGCGCTGGAAATGGACCCGGTTCTGTACGACATATTCTCGAAAGAGACTGCAGGGCACCTCAAGGTAATAACGGATTACCTGTCTGCCTGTGAGGGGTATCAACCGCCATTCGAAGTCACCGATAAGTTATATCGCGCCTGCCACACGCTGCATGGCAGTGCCAACATGGCAAACGTTCAGCGTGGCGTTGCCGTCGCCGCCGCACTGAATCGCTACGTGCGGCGTGTTTATGATCACAAGGTCGGTTTTCAACAATCCGGCCTCGCAGTGCTCAAGGCTGCGGCCGGCGCGATCGCCACGATCGTCAGGGACATCAACAACCCCGATCGGGGACGGGCCGATTACACGGCGCTGATCGAACATATTTCCGCGCTCGCCGATGCCGTGCGCCCCGCCGAAACGCCCGAAGACATGGAGGTCGAAGAGGCGGCGCCCGAGCCTGTCGCCGTTGTGGAGTCGCCCGTTGAGGTCGAGAGCGATGAACCCGAATACGACGCCGAAATCGCGTCGATATTCACGGAAGAGTCGGCGGAGCTTCTGGAGTCGGCCGAAAAAGCGCTCATCGAGTGGGTTCGCGAACGCTCGGCGCAGCCGATGGAGGAGCTCAAGCGTCACCTGCATACCTTGAAAGGTGGTGCGCGCATGGCCGGCATCACCGCCATGGGAAACCTGAGCCACGAACTCGAGACCCTGCTGATTTCCGTCGACGAAGGACGTGTGAAGGCGACACCGACGATAGAGGATCTGCTTCAACGCAGCGTCGATGAGCTGCATCACATGCGTGACCTGGTCATGGCCGGAAAGCCGGTGAGAACGGCTGCGGACCTCGAGCAAAAAATTCAGCAGGCCAATGCCGGCTTTGAGGTCGCCGAGGAAGCTGACGTCGAGCTGGCTTTCGATGACACGAACGTACAGGAAGCACCGACAGCCGCGTTCACGTTCGAACCCGATGACACGGTCAGCATGGTTATCGTGGATTCCAACCTGGTCGATGAGCTCGCCGACGCCCGAAAGCCCGCCGAGCAGGAAGTTCCACTGATCCAGGCGCCGGCCGAGGAAGAGACCCGTCCCGGGCCCGAGCCCGAAGTGCTGGTTACGCCGCCGGAGCCAGGGCCGGGCGATGACTTCGCAATGCCATCGGAGCCGGCGGCGGAAGCCGGCGCGACCGCAGAACAGCAGGCGGAGCCAGAAGCAGCGGCACCGGCTGACGCCGAAGTCGAAGATGAAGACAAGCACGAAGACAAACAGGAAGTTGAAGCGGCAGCCGAGCCTGAGCAGGCGCCATCGCCGGAGCTTGCACGCGGCGCCGACGTACGGCCCCTGCGTGCGCCGGAGCAGCGCCAGGAGTTTGCACGCGTTGACGCGGACCTGCTCGAGGACCTGCTCAACGCCGCCGGCGAAATCAGCATCTATCACTCTCGTCTCAACCAGCAAGTCAGTTCCTTCGAGTTTCATGTCGATGAACTCGAGCAGACCATTGCAAGGCTGCGCCAGCAGCTCAGGAAACTGGAAATCGAAACCGAGGCCCAGATCATGCACGGCCACCAGGACACGCTGGTGGCGCGGGACTTCGATCCGCTGGAACTCGATCGATATTCCAATATTCAGCAACTGTCCCGGGCGCTGGCGGAATCGGCGAGCGACCTCGGCAGCCTCAAGGACCTACTCAAGTCGGTTACCAACGAAGCGGAAGGACTGCTCGTTCAGCAATCCCGCGTAACCGCGGAATTGCAGGACGGACTCATGCGAACCCGCATGGTGCCGTTCGAGCGCCACGTTCCGCGGCTGACGCGTCTGGTCCGACAAGCGGCCCAGGAAGCGGGTAAACGCGCCGAGCTGGCGGTTGAAGGCGCGTCCGGAGAACTCGATCGACAGGTGCTGGAGAAGATGTTGCCGCCGTTCGAGCACATGCTGAGGAACGCCGTAATTCATGGCATCGAGGATCCGGCGCTACGCCAGGCAGAAGGCAAGCCGGCAATGGGGCGCATCACGATACGCCTGCATCGCGAAGGCGCCGAGATGGTCATCGATGTCGCCGACGACGGTCGCGGCCTGGATGTGGACGCGATACGTCGCAAGGCTTACGAATCGGACCTGCTTCGTCCTGACAGCAAAGTTACGGACGAGGAGATCATGGCGCTCATCCTGACGCCGGGCTTTACGACGGCAGGGTCGGTCACGCAGTCGGCCGGGCGCGGTGTTGGCATGGACGTCGTTGCCAACGAGGTCAAGAAGCTCGGCGGAAGTCTGCGCATCTCGTCGGTTACCGGGCAGGGCACCAATTTCACGGTGCGACTGCCGTTTACGCTGGCAATTACACAGGCCCTGATCGTGCGTACCGGCGAGGAGGTCTATGCGCTGCCGCTGCCGACGGTCGAGGGCGTAGCGCGCATCCCACGCGGCGAGCTCGAAAACCTCCTGAGCCAGAGCGAGCCTAGCTATCTGTACGGGGAACAAGCCTACAAATTCAGGCACCTCGGCATGTATCTGGGTGGTCAGGCCGCCAAGCTGCCGGAGGAAGACACGGCGATACCGGTCATCCTCGTGCGCGCGGGCGAATACTCCGCGGCGCTGCTGGTTGATGAGATGCTGGCGAGCCGCGAGGTCGTGGTGAAAGCCGTGGGGCCGCAGCTCGCGGGAATTCGCGGCATATCCGGCGCCACGATTCTCGGCGATGGACGAATCATTCTGATCCTGGACATTAATGCGCTCGTTCGCACAGGCGCACCCGTGGTCGAACTGAAGAAGGCGGCGCCGACGCCGAGCGATACCCGTCCGCTCGCGCTGGTCGTGGACGATTCAATTACGGTGCGCCGCGTTACAGAGCGCTTCCTGCATCGCAGTGGCATGCGGGTCGCGACAGCGAAAGACGGTCTCGACGCGATCAGCGTCATGCAGGACCACAAGCCCGATATTATTCTGCTGGATATTGAAATGCCTCGCATGGATGGCTACGAGTTCGCCTCACACGTGCGAAATGACTCTCGCGTCGCGGACGTGCCTATCATCATGATTACATCTCGCGTGGGCGACAAACACCGCGCGCGCGCGATCGAACTTGGTGTGAACGACTATCTCGGCAAACCGTACCAGGATTCACAGCTGCTCACGGCGATTCGCCGGCAGCTCGAAGACAAGGGAATAGAGCTCCCATGACTGCCGCCGAGGACGAACTCTACAGCCTGCTTGTGCCGTTGTCCGGCGACAGGCTGATCGTGCCGCGCGCCTGCGTTGCCGAGGTTGTTCGCTACGAGGAACCGAAAAAAGAGGCGACTGCGCATCCCTGGATCCTTGGCAACGTGAACTGGAATGGCCGACCGCTGCCAGTCGTGTCTTTCGAGGGGGCGCTTGGCAACGAGATGCCGGTTGCCACGGGTCGCACGCGCATCGTCGTTTTCTACGCTAGTACCGGAAAACTCAGGAACGGCTTTTTCGGAGTTCTCACGCAGGGCTTCCCGCAGCTCGTGCGTGTGAACAGGGAAGTGCTGAAGCTGGAGGCCAAAGATGGCTGGCCGGACGACGCACCGGTGCTGTGTCGCGTACGCATGATCAACGAGTTCCCGCTGATTCCCGATCTAGAGAGGCTGGAAGGCATGCTCGCGGGCGAAACGCAGCAGGCCTGACAACCCGGCCCTAGCGCAGGTCTCCCCACATCGATTGCAGCACGGCCAGAGCGGCAACCGCGGCCGTCTCGGTGCGCAATATTCTCGGGCCGAGCGATACGGGCCGGAAACCGGCTACCTCGGCATCCTCGAATTCGCTCTCGCTGAAGCCGCCTTCCGGACCGATCAATACGCAGACCTTGGTCTTCGGGCAATCGATGCGCGCGAGCGGCGTTGCTGCACCCGGCCTGAGAATGATTTCCGTGTCGACCTTCTCTGCCTTGCCGCCAAACCAGCGATTCAGCGAGATTGGTGTGTCGATCAGCGGCAAGCGAACCCGGCCACATTGCTCGCAGGCGCTTGCGGCGACCTTTATCCAGTGTTCGCGGCGTTTTTCGGCCCGCTTGGCGTCGAGTTTGACAACACCGAACTCGGTCAATACCGGCGTAATGCGCTTGATGCCGAGTTCGGTCGCCTTCTGTACAACGAAGTCCATGCGCTCGCCGCGCGAGATGCCCTGCACGAGATGCACTCGCAACGTCGATTCGCTGCGGGTCTCGATTTCTTCCCCGACACTCAGCGTAGCTTCCGATTTGCTGATTGCGCTAATGGTCGCCGCGTATTCGGCGCCGGAGCCGTCGAATACCGATACAGTGTCGCCAACGTGCAAGCGCAACACGCGGCTCAGATAGCGCGCCTTGTCGGCATCGAGTTGCAGCGTCGAACTCACGCTGAGCCCGGCCGCAATGTGGAGTCTCGTTCGAGGCATGGTTTACTATGTTCGCTCGGGTTCGATGACGCAACCGTGACAAATGATGCAAGTCCATGCAAACGCAGTTTGAAGTCTTCACCGACACCGGTCTCATCGAGCCGGCCGTCCAGTGTGCGAGCCCGAATCAGGACGCGCGGCCGGACGGCAGCGTGCCCCGATTGGTGGTTTTGCACGGCATTAGCCTGCCGCCAGGGCAGTTCGGCGGCACGGCCATCGAGGCGTTTTTTACGAATACCCTGGACCATGGAGCGCACCCGTACTTCGAGGAAATTCGTGGCATGCAGGTGTCGGCGCATCTGCTCGTGCGACGGGACGGTTCGGTGCTGCAGTTCGTGCCGCTGACCGAAAGGGCCTGGCACGCCGGGGAATCGTGTTTCCGTGGTGCAACGCGCTGCAATGACTATTCCATCGGTATCGAGCTGGAGGGTGAGGATGAAACCCCTTATGACGATCGCCAGTACGAGGCGCTTGCGCCTCTGCTCCGCGCGATATTCGATGCGTATCCGGGTATATCGGCAAGGGAGGTCGCCGGGCATTGCGATATCGCTCCCGGCCGCAAGAGCGATCCGGGTCCTGCTTTCGATTGGCTGCGCTTGTATGATGTGCTCGGAGGGAGCTGATTCCATGTGCCTGCCTCCAGACACTGTTCGCCAAAGAGCTGATTACCTATGAACCTTATCGCCCTTCTTATTGGCCTGGTTGTCGAACGACTGGCGACGCAGCTTTTTCACTGGCGGCGAATGCGCTGGCTGGATCGCATTATCGATTTCGGATTCAGGCAGGCTGAGCGGATCGCCAACTGGCCGGCGCTCATTCCGGTGGTGCTGCTCGCGGTCGTGCTGGTACTGCCGGTTTTCCTGGTCATCTTCGGCCTCGGCGGGACCCTGGCCGGATTTACGTACCTGATAATCGCGATCGTCGTGTTGTTCTTCTCCCTGGGCCCTCGGGACATTGGCGAAGAGGTTGATGAGTACTGCCGGGCGCTGGAAGCGGAGGACGAACAGGCCATTCAGAACGCGGCGAAGGCAATCGTCGAGGGCGAGGTGCCGGGCGACGCCCTTGAACGCATCCAGCGCGTCGAGGCGTCAGTCTGCGTACAGGCGAACAATCGGCTTTTCGCCGTGGTGTTCTGGTTCGTCCTGCTGGGCCCGCTCGCGGCCTGGGCGTATCGAGTGACCGATCTGATACGGCGACGCGCCGTCTTTAGCGCCTCTCGTGCTGCCGAATCCGAAGCAGCCGGCAACGCGGACGCCGTACGCGATGCCGCGGTCATGTTGCACGGCTGGCTTGCCTGGATTCCGGCGCGCCTCTCCGCGGTCGGCTACGCGGCGGCGGGACACTTCGATGAGGCCATCGCGGCAATGCGCGCGCCCACGGAAGAACGCGATGCAACGACTTCCGAGCAGAGTGAGCACCTGCTCGCGCGCGTCGGAACTGCGGCCCTCGCGCTCGGCGACAGGCCCGACGAGACCATAACCGAACGCGGCGTGCGTGGCGCCATCTCCGCAAATCGGCTGGTGTTTCGTCAACTCATTATCTGGGCTGTGATTATTTCTGCGATGACGTTGTACGGCCTCACCCGGTGAGGCGAACGCTCGTGCTGGCCTTGCTGGTGGCCGCTCTCTGCGCCTGTCAGCCCGAGCATCCCGGCCAGAAAGATCCAGATGTCTATCGGCGCATCGTGACGCTCGCACCCAACCTCACCGAACTCGTCTTCGCGGTTGGCGCGGGCGACTCGCTGGTCGGTGTCAGCGCCTGGTCCGACTATCCGCCCGAAGCACTCGAGCTTCCCGTCATCGGCGATGCCTTCACGGTCGATCAGGAGCAACTCGCGCTGCTCGACCCGGACTTGCTGCTGGTTTGGGAAAGCGGCACGCCGAGGCACGCGGTCGACGAGCTTCGCAAGTCGGGATACCGGGTCGAGACGATACGAACGCGGGGTTTGCAGGACGTCAGCCGCGCCTTGCTGCGAATTGGCGAGCTTACGGGCCGATCGTCCGAAGCCAATCGGGCGGCGACGCAGTTCCAGGAGGCACTGCGGCAGTTGCATGACTCGCAGCAGGGCAGGCCATCCATCAGCGTGTTCTACCAGGTGTCGGCGCGACCCTTGTATACCGTCAATCGCGAGCATTTCGTCAGCGAGCTGATCGAGATTTGTGGCGGTCGAAACGTCTTCGCGGACCTCGAAGACCTGGCGCCCGGGATCTCGGTAGAGGCGGTCGTAGATCGCAATCCCGAGGTAATGCTTGCGAGTACGGATGCGGGTGACGACGCGTTCGCCGAGTGGCAGCGCTGGCCAGAGGTATCCGCCAATCTTTACGGCAACCTGTTTCTGCTGCCTGCGGACGAAATCGCCCGGGCGACGCCCAGGCTGATACTGGCGGGCGGCGCGATGTGCCTTGCGCTACAGAAAGCGCGCTTCAATCGTGAGGCGTTCAGCGCGCGCTGATCAGCCCGGTCAGTGTTCGCTTCGATTCCTGTTCCAGAGTACTTCCTGGCCCGATTCGGCCCGGCCGATAACGCGAGCCAGGACAAACAACAGGTCGGACAGGCGATTCAGGTACTTGACGACTTCAGGGCGCACGTCCTCGAGATTTGCCAGCGTGTAGCTGCGCCGCTCGGCGCGCCGCACGATGGTTCGGGCAAGATGGCAGGCCGCGGCGGCCGGACCACCGCCGGGTAGTATGAATTCCTTCAGTCGCGGAAGCCCGTCGTTAAAACCGTCAAGCTGGTTCTCCAGGCGCTCGATGAAATCGTCGCTGATTGCGACATGTCCCGGAATACAGAGCTCGCCGCCGAGTTCGAACAAGTCGTGCTGCACCTCGATCAGGCAATGGCGCACAGCCTCCGGGACAGTCTCGGAGGCTAGCACCATGCCAATCGCACTGTTTGCCTCGTCGACCGTTCCATAAGCCTCGACGCGTGCGCTGTCTTTTGCGGTCCGGCTGCCGTCGCCGAGGCCCGTTGTACCGTCGTCGCCGGTCCGTGTGTAAATCTTGGTGAGCCGATTGCCCATGTGCCTGTTCGTCCTTATTGCCAGCGGAATCGAAGCTCCAGAAAGCCGCTCTGTTCCTGCATGCGGTAGTCTGCCGCGGTTTGATAGTGCGCGTCCGCCAGGTTTTCCAGGCGTGCGATCAGTTGCCAGCTGTCATTGAGCTGCAGCAGAGTGCTGAGACTGGCCACGACGTAGCCAGGTAGCCTGACGCCGCCGAAGTCCTCGCGATCACCGCTGGCAAGCATGGAGAGGCGTACACGATGTGCGCCAATATCCTGTGTGAAACTGATGGTCGCGGTTTCCTCGGCGCGCCGCAACAGGCGTGCGCCCGTGACCGCGTTTTCCGCTCGCTGTCTGACGAAATTAGCCTGCAGCGCGAAGGTCTCTCCACGGTACTCGTAGCCAAGTTGCGCGCCCCGGATCTGCGCTTCGTCGAGGTTCCGCAGGGTGAACGACTGGAAGTCGTATTCGATCAGGTCCCTGATGCGATTTGCGTAAAGCTCGATGTCGAACTTGTGACGCTCGCGGATAACATAGCGAATCCCCAGCTGCTGTTCGTCCGCAATTTCCGGCCGCAAATCGGGTGTTCCACCGAAGCCGAATCGATCGGTGGCGTCAGCGGCCCGAAACGCATGGCCCAGGCCGAGGTTGAGCGTCAGCGCATCGTTGATTGCGAACGCATATTCCGCATTCCAGGTTACGTGATTGCCGAAATTCTCGTGATCCGTGATGCGCAGGGCAAGGAAACCCCGATGCCGGCCAACGGAGAGCTGATCCTGCAGGAACGCGGCGCGCGTGAGCGTTCTTTCGTCGAACCCAGAGCCGAAGGACAACGAGCCGGTATCCTCATCCACAAACAGCAGGCCGCCCGTTATCGTGTGGCTCTCCAATGCGTGGCTGTATTGCCAGTCCAGGCTCAGCCGTTCCGAGTTGACGAAATCCGGTGACTGCTGCTGGCGAATGTCATCCTTCGAGAACGACAGCACGAGCTTGCTGTTTCCCGCCGCCGATCGTCGCGTGTCCAGCGCGATCGAGGTCACCGCGTTTTCGTAATCCTGATCCACGGGGTTCAGGAAAAAGTCCAGGTACTCGACGTTGCCACCGCCACGCCAGTGACGAATGCTCAGCTCGTTGCTGCCAAATCGTTTCGATGCGTACAGATTGGCCGACAGGTTGTCGTAGCCCCGACGGAGCTCGGAGTCGGTTCGCGGCGCGTAGCCCTCGGTGTCTTGCCAGTCGAGATTGATCCCGAACTCGTAGTTCGCCGTCCGATTGCCGCCGGAGACGTTGCCCGACTGTGACGCAAAACTGCCGCTACCGATGCCGCCCTCGAAATAGCCTTCTTCAGTTCGCCGCGTGATCACATTGATTACGCCGCCAATTGCATCCGTTCCGAACAATGCAGAACGCGCGCCCTTGACAATTTCGACGCGCTCGATCAGCTGCGGCGAGATATTTTGCACGGCGGCGCCGCCGATCGTGCCGGGGTTCATACGAACTCCGTCGACAAGTACCAGCGTGTGGTTGCTCTCGGTGCCGCGAAGGAAAACCGAAGTCGCCTGGCCCGGCCCGCCGTTGCGCCCGATATCGATACCGGCCTGGAATCGCAGCAACTCGGAGAGATCGGTTGCCAGCGACAGTTCGATGTCTTCGCGCGTGATTACGGTGACCGGCACTGTGGCTTCCGCCTGTTGTATCGGCGTTCGCGTCGCCGTTACGACAATGGTGTCGCCTTGCGTGATATCGGCTGCGCCGGCAGGCAGAGAAAACACTGCCGTTATCGCGACTGAAAATGATGCTCGCATCTATGGTCTTCCCTGCGTGCCGCCCGCACGCCCAAACATTCCGGGTGTCAATGATGCGGAGGAAGCTGGACGCAGAGACTGCACGCCCGAACCTGCGCCCGCCGCGCCATTCGCGTTTCATCCGGCCGGTCTCCGGGCTGACGAGCGGATTTCTCCTGCTGTAACGCCTTCCCGCGAACTCAAGGTCCGTTCGCAGTGGCTCTGTGCCGGCGACAGCGCTCGGCGCGGTCTGCGGCACAGGGGTTACGGCATTGACTCGATCACCGTTGCGGGGGCAGCGCCGGAATAACAGTTTCGACAGCGAATCGAAATTGCGACACCGGCTTCCCGTTCACCCGAAACAAGCCATTTCGGGTTCACCTGATGAAGCAGAAACGATAGGCAGGTGCCGGGAGGCTGTCAAGCGAGATTTGGATTGCGCCGAATTCGACGGCTTGTCAACCGGCGCGCATGTGGCCATAGTGATGCCGTTTGAATCAAAGTCAGGAAAACAGTCGTGGACAGTCATCTCGAGGGTAGTGCATCCGAACACCTGCAGGTCGCGCTGGCGGCAGCGCAGGAAGCCGCGGCCATCAGCCGCCACTACTACAACGGCAATTTCACGGTGAGCACCAAAGCCGACAGGACGCCGGTGACGCAGGCCGATGTCGAGTGCGAGCAGGCCATCCGCAGCCTGCTGCTGCAACGCTTTCCCGAGTACGGTTTTTATGGCGAGGAAACCGGCCGGACGCGCGACGACGCCGACTACTTGTGGCTCGTGGACCCGATAGACGGTACCAAGGGCTTCGTGCGTCAGTACCCCTTCTTCTCCACGCAGATTGCGCTCATGCACCGCGGTGAGATCGTTCTCGGCGTATCGAGCGGCACGATGATGGACGAGCTGGCGTGGGCGGAAAAAGGCAGAGGCGCGTGGCTCAACGGGCGCCGGCTCGCGATCAGTGCAATCGACGATCCTGATCGCGCGGCGGTCTCGGTCGGAAACCTGAAATCATTGGCCGGCAGCGATGGCTGGTCCTCGCTGGGCCGTATCGTCGAGCGCGCGGACCGCATCCGCGGCTACGGTGACTTCTACCACTACCATTTACTGGCCTCGGGAAAAATAGAGGCCGTGATCGAGTCGGACGTGAATATCCTGGATATCGCTGCCTTGTCCGTCATCGTGAGCGAGGCCGGAGGACTGTTTACCGATCTGAACGGTCTCAAGCCCGGCCTGCAGACGCGCTCGGTGCTCGCCGCGAATCCGGCATTGCACGCCGCGTATCTGAAGTCGTTACGGGGCTTCGTCGCCTGAGGCGACAAATAACTGGCGGGAGCGCCAGCTGACGGCCTCCATGGGCGTGCCATACAGCCTGCTGAGACGATTCGTATCCAGAATGTCGTTCGTCGGGCCGAGATCCCAGCGCCCGTCGCCATACAGCAACAGACAGCGATCGGCGTAGCGCACGGCCAGGTTGACGTCGTGCAGGCTGGCCAGGATAGTTGCGCCGGCGTCGGCTTTTTGACGGAACAGCTGCAGCGCATCAAGCTGATGCTGGGGATCGAGATGGTTAGTCGGCTCGTCCAGCAGGTAGATACGCGGCTCCTGCGTGAGCACCTGGGCGATTGCGAGTCGCCTGCGCTCGCCCCCCGACAGGGTCAAAACGTCGCGATCCAGGAGTGAATCCAGGCCCACTGCCTGCAGCGCCGAACGCGCCACCGAGTAGTCCTGATCGGATTCCCAGTTCAGTCGTCCTATGTGCGGGTGGCGGCCGATCATGGCCGTATCCAGAACCGTCGCAGGAAAGATATCGTCGACGTGTTGCGGCAGCAGCGCCAGCTGACGTGCAATTTCCGAGCGGGGCGTGCTGGCAATGTTCCTGCCGTTGAGAATGACGCTGCCGGATTCGGGGTTGCGCAATCCCGCGAGCGTGTGCAGGGTCATCGATTTGCCGGAACCGTTTTGTCCGAGTATCGCGATCAATTCACCATCGCTGATGCTCAGCACGAGGTCGCGCACAAGCAAACGGCCGGGGACGCTCACCCGAAGATCGCTACACGAGAATTGCTGCGCGCCGTTGACCACCATGGGACGAGCGTAGCTGAGCAAGCGAGCCGACGAAAGCGGTGCGATCCCCGATCAGTCGACGAGGTTGATCTCGCGGGCCGTCTTCTCGCCGATAACCGCGAACTTGAGGCTCTTGGGGATGACAGCATCGTCGTCGGCCAGCGCAATCCTGCCGCCCATGATCTCGGCGAGCCGCTGCGGATAAAGCGGCACGCGATCCGGTTCGGCGAGGCCGTCCGGTCCGACAGGCTGTCCGTCGCCGGGGTTGTACTTGTCCGTTGCGCCGAGCGTATGCAGGAATTCGTGCGCGATGATTACGTTGTTCGTGCCGCGATAGCGCCGATGGGCGAATCCGTTGACAACGCCAACCATGCCCTTTTGCAGGCCAACCGAATTCTCCAGTACCAGGTCAGCGTGCGGCGTGTGATAGCGCACGAATATCCTGACGTCAGGTTCGATACTGTCCTGTTCACCGGCAATGCTGTTTGCCCACCAGCGCATTTTCAGCGACCAGAGCATCACCGAGAGCCCGTTTGGATCGCCAAACATCTCGGGCGGCTGCTCGTCGATCGGCTGGCCGAGTTCGATGCGCACCGGCCGCGACAGGCGGCTGGCGTACTTGCCCGTCTCGCGCTGCAGAAAATCCTCGATGTCCTCGAAGTCGCGCAGCTGCAATTCCTGGATGTATTTGGCCGAGTCGGCGCTGCCGTCAGCGTTGATCGGGTATACCTTCACCCACAGGCTGTTGTTCCAGTCGGTACTTCTCGCCTGTGTGAGCCAGGTGCTGACGGTCACGAAGAACAGTACGAACAGCAGAATTGAGATGCGTACGGCTTTGAACATGGGCTCGACCGTGTAACTAGTGGACGGGTGCTTTACGTGCCTTAGTAGCTTGCTCGAAGGCGTAGGCGATCTCTATGAGCTGCTTCTCATTCCACGGTTTTCCGATGAAGGTTACGCCGATCGGCAGACCGGCGACCTGGCCGGCGGGTACCGTAATGCTGGGATACCCGGAGATCGCGGCCAGTGCCGAGCTGCCAATGGAGAAATTGTCGCCGTTGACGTGATCGATCACCCAGGCCGGTCCGTTGCTCGGGGCTATCAGCGCATCCAGTTCGAGGTCGTCAAGCGCCGTATCGAGTGCGCTCGTCGCTTCGCGCTTGCTGATTTCCAGGGCCTTCGCATAGTCGGCGTCCGTGAGCGGACCCATCTGCTCGGCTTCCAGGAAGATTTCCTGGCCGAAGATCGGCATGACCTTTTCCGCATGCGCCTCGTTGAAGTCAATCAACCCCGCCAGGCTCCTGATCGGCGCCTTTGCCGTCTCCAGGTAGGCATTCAGGTCGGCGCGGAACTCGTACAGCAGGACCGTGTACTCCGCATCGTTCATGTTGGGCGCCTCGTATTCGATATTGTCCACGATTTCGGCGCCGTTGCTGCCGAGCGTCAGGATGCTGGCGTCGAGCAAGGCCTCGACCCCCGGGTTTGATCCGGCGCCGCTGTAGGAACGGAGGACGCCGATACGCTTGCCCCGGGCGCCGTCCGCCGTAAGGTTGGACGAGTAGTCGTGGTGAATCTCGGCGCCGGCTGTTGCCGCATCGTCGGCATCGATGCCGGTCATCGCGTTCAGCAGCAGGGCTGCGTCCCGCACCGATCGTGCCATGGGGCCGGCGGTGTCCTGACTGTGTGCAATCGGGATGATACCGCTGCGACTCACCAGCCCCAGCGTAGGCTTGATACCGACGATGCCGTTGCTGCCGGAAGGGCAGATAACGGACCCGTCGGTCTCGGTGCCAACGGCGAGCACCGTGAGGTTGGCCGAGACAGCGACTGCCGATCCGCTGGATGAACCACAGGGAGATCGCGTCGTGTCATAGGGATTGCGTGTCTGTCCGCCGACGCTGCTCCAGCCGCTCGACGAGCGGGACGATCGAAAATTCGCCCATTCGCTAAGGTTCGCCTTGCCCAGGATAACGACGCCTGCGTCGCGAAGCCGTCTTACAACGAAAGCGTCGGCCGGTGGCGTATGCTCCGCGAGTGCGAGCGAACCGGCACTCGTGTACATCTGGTCGGCGGTATCGATATTCGCCTTGAGCACGATCGGCAAGCCGTGCAGCGGGCCGCGAGGCCCCGATTCCCGCCACTCGATGTCGAGCGCACGCGCGATGCGCAATGCATCCGGGTTGATCTCGATCATCGAATTCAACATGGGCCCGGCGCGATCTATTGTCTTGATGCGGTCGATGTACCATTCGACGAGATCCTGCGACGAGATTTCGCCGCGCTGCAGCTGATCGTGCAGGTCGGCAACGCTGGCTTCTGCGAAATCCCGTTCGCCTTCGCAGGCAACGAGCAGGAGCAGCGCGAGGAGCAGTAGTGTGATCGGCCTGTTGAACATGTGCACGCGCTTCCCCATTCATCGATGTTGTCCGGCGCGACCGGCGTAGCTGCTCACAGCGTGTGGCAGCCGGGAAGCCATTCTGCCAAAGAAAAAGCCCCGCGGCGTTAGCGGCGGGGCCAGGTTCTCTTTTTTATCAAAAGAGGTAATTGCGAATTCGGATAACGGTTGCAGAAAGTTTTATTATTATTGGATTTCGATCTTCTTGTTTTTGTTGTTATTTTTCTTCTGGCGTCTAAATCCGGTGTCTGACCGTGTTGCTTCCGACTGCAATTACACTTCGCTTGGGCAAGTTTATAAAAGCAATTCCTGTGCCAAGGTATCCGAAGGGCCCGCGTGTACTCGCGCGAGCGGTGCCGGAATGGGTCGAAACGGGAAGCTCGCGCCCGATTTGTAAAATAATCCGACGATTCGACGGCTTACCACATCACCTGCCGCACGAAGAGCCAATGACAAGCCCATGAAACCTCTGAAAAAGTGTGCCGATGCGGGGCCGCAGGCACAGCATATGGTCCTGATGTCACGGATGCTCGCCGGATATCTTCCTCACGAAACGAGCGACGGCGTGTGCATTGGCCGTATTTTGTCAAATTATTCGACACTAGCGGCTGGCGCCAGTCGATCGATCAGCCCGCTGACGCTGAAGAACCGGCCGTTTCGCACAACGGCAACGATCTCCAGCGCGTCCCGGACGTTCGTTAGCGGATCGCCGTCGACGAATACCAGGTCCGCAGCGGCCCCGACGGCAATCCTGCCGAGCAGCGGGTCGAGTTTTAGCGCCGCAGCGGCATTGACGCCGGCTCCCTTGATGGCCTCTTCCGGCGTCAACCCGGCCGCGTCCAGCGCGAGAAATTCGGCGTGCAGGCCGATCCCCGCTGGCAGCCCGTTCTCGTAGCTGGCAAGGACGAAGGCACTTGCGTTGCCGCTGAGGCTGAGAGGTTCCGAGAACCGTCGCGCCAGTGGTCCCGTGATGCGGGCCAGTCTGGCCTGGCGGGATTGCAGCAACACGGCGATTCCGGGCGTCGTTGCGTCGGCCATCGAACGCAGGTCCGGGACTGGCCAGTCGTCCCGGCTCAGCAGCCGGGGCCCAGGCATGGCCTTGCCCGACCACAGGTCGTCAAGGCGCGGGGCGTCGCCGTGCCGGGCAACCAGGGTCGTTACACCGGCTGCCAGCACCATGGGGCCCGCCTGATCGCCGAAGCGGCTGAGCAGTCCTGACAGATTGCCGTGTGTGTCGATGTAGCCCGGCAACACGGCGAGGTCCCCCATATCGATTACTATCGAACCCGGTCGGTCGGCGTGCGGCTCGACGGCCGTGATTCGGCCACCGTCGATGACGATGTCGCGGTCGGTCTGATAGCCACCGCCGAGGCCGTCAAACAGGCGCGCGGCCCGAATGACCAGGCGGCCGGGCGGTTCATCGACAGGCGGCAGCGGTCGGCGCGTCAGCGTCTCTGCGGGTATCGCTGACCTGGCGTCCTGCAGCGTTGCCTCGAAGGGAAGCGGCGAAGACGTCCAGGAATTGAACAGGCGTTGCCAGAGGGCGCCTCCGGCCGTGTAGAGCATGCGGTGCCGGTCCTGCCAGCTTATCGGGCTCAGCCCGAATTCCTCGCCACTCGCGTATTTCCTGACGAGACGCGGCTCTGACAGAATCACCATATCGATGCTCCTCGCCGGATTGCCCTCGCGAAAAAAGGTGATCAGGCTGCCGTCCGGCCGCCATGAGGGACCGGCGATCCTGTCGCGTGTTGACACCAGGGTTTCCTCCGGCAGTCCGCGACGACGCAGTATCAACGACCAGGTATCGTCCTTCTGGTGCACGTAAACGAGGTCGCCGCCGTCCGACGACCAGGCGGCATCCGTCTCGTCGCCGGGACGATCGCTAAGCCGCCAGTGCAGGCCGGAGCGCAGATCGACCTCCCACAGGTCGAAACCCTCACCCGTCGCGTCCGATGCATAGACGATGCGCTCGCCGTCGGGATGCCAGGCCGGGCGCATGTCGAAGGAACCGCCGCGACTGATGCTGCTCGATTGCCGGGTCGCGAAGTCATAAACAAACAGCCCGGTGACCCCGAGCGATACGGCCTGGTACGCGATCCGGGAGCCGCTGGGCGACCACCGGGGCCGCTGTGCCGTATTCAGGTTGCTCGTTACGGGCACGGCCTTGCCGCCGCCGGCCGGCACGATCCAGATGTCGCCGGCAAGATCGATCGCAATGCGACCGTCGTGCGCGATATCCGCCGAGAACGAGCCGCCACGCGTAAGGGTTTGCTGCGCCGCAAGCGGTGATGCCAGGAACACCGCGAGGGCGACAACGGCAAGTACGGCGGGGTGCTTGATCATCAGCCGGCAGAGACGAAGACGCCGCCTTCGCGCCGGGGGTCCGCCGCGGCCTGCAGGCCCAGGTCAGGATCGCATAGCGCGGCGCCCACCCCGCCGAAGTACATCGCCAGATCGGGAAAAACGGTTACCGGCAAGTCGAAATCCGGCAGGTCGAGACCGGGTTCCGACATCAGCCGCAGGCTGTCGCCACTGGTATCGATGTGTACGCGCGGATGGGCGATGGCGTCTGCCAGTGGCATCTCCAGGAGCAGGTAGTTGATCAGGAATTGCTGCAGGGCCGTCGTAATCCTGTCGGCCCCCGGAGACCCGGCGGCCAGTACGGCGCCATCCCCGCGCGCGACACTCGGGGCCATGTTGGAGGGCAGTCTCGAACCCGTTGGTCCGGCGTCCAGGCCGCGTCGATTCAGTTCTATTTCGCCCAGGCAATTGTTCAGCCACAGGCCTGTTCCGGCCGGCATTTCCCCGGAGCCATAGCCGGACGAGGCCGTGATTGCACAACCGTTGCCATCGATGTCGACTACCGAGGTATGTACCGTGGATGCGGACGTCCACCGCGATTGCAGGCGGCCATTCCTGGCAGTTTGCAGCAGGCGCTCGACCTCGGATTGCACGTCGTCGGCGAGGTCGAGATTGCGCCTGCGAAATTCGAGACAGGCGCGTTGCGCGTTGACCAGTTGCGCAATATTTTCGCGGCTCCACCGATTGCCCGAGAGATCGCTGCAGGCCAGCAGCATCGCGGCCAGCATACTGCCGCCGACGGCCGGCGGCGGGTTGCTGGCTATGGACCAGCCGCCGACTTCAGTCCTGATGGGCGATCGCTCTATCGCCCGGTAGTTCTTCAGGTCGTCGAGCGTCAGCATGCCCCGGCCTTCCTCGCAGTGGCGCGCGATTGCGGCGGCGATTTCGCCCTCGTAGAAGATGCGCGCGCCTTCGGTCGCGATCGCGGCAAGGGTGTCGGCCAGATGTGGCACGACTACGGTTTCACCGACGTCGAGCAAGGATCCGTCGGCGTGATGCAGCGCCCCGCGCCCGTCCGGGCTGCGATTGAAAATGCTGTCGCCGGAGTAGCCGAGGTAATAGCGGCACGCGCCGGAAAGCGGAAAGCCCTCGCGGCAGGCTCGTATTGTCGGCGCAAAAATGTCTGCCCAGGAGGCATTGCCATACCGTTCCCAGGCATGTTGCATTGCAGCCAGGGTGCCCGGCACCGCTATCGAGCCAGGTCCGACCAACGTCGTTATTCCGCCGCCGTAGGCGAGGGTCACTTCGACGGCACCGTGGCCGCGTTGTTCCTCGGCAAGACCGCGGCCGGGAACGGCGACATTACCGTCGATCGTCACCGGATCAGCGCCGGCGCTCCAGATGGTAATGAATGCGCTGCCCGCCAGTGCGCAAACCCCGGGTTCGG